>JAYVHZ010000256.1:0-7777 GCA_043770645.1 Undibacterium sp.
GTTTGAGCCTTGTTGCAATTGACCAGCATTGGCAAGCTCACGTTCTTGACGAATATTTTGCATGGCGACACCGCGTTCCACCACCGTAAAACAGCCAGATTCTTCGGCGATCATGCGCAACATCGTTGACGGAGAACCGAGTTTGTAATTAGACAGCGATGCCAACATATGGCTTTGTGGCTCAACTACAGCCAAAGTTCCGAGATTTTTACTACATTTTTCAATAGCGCCTTTTTGTATACTTTGTGCTTGTACCGTCACGACTGCAAACAAACCAAAGATCAGCGCTGCAGTGGAGGTTAAAGAAAAACGGCGAATCATTTTGGCGTCCTTTAGTTTAATTTCAGTCAGAAAAATTCTGAGAACCGATGTGAAAATTTAAAGCCGCGAGTATATATTAAAAGAACGCCAACTTTCGATGACTCCCGACAAGAGGCGTGCTTAAGGCGACAAAATAGATCAAATTCAACAAAAAAAGCCGTGAACGCAGCGATGCGTCACGGCTCAATTAAACACAATACGAATTGGCGCTTCTATTTAACTACCTTGGCGGCGCGTGCTCTCGCCTGTACATCTGCACTCCAAACGTCAATCTGCGGCTCATGCTTAAGTAGCTTGGCACCCGGATCGATGTTGTATGTGGCGTGTGCCGGCAAGCTAATTTCGCCTTGGCCTTTATCCATAGGTAGTTTGATCACGCGCTGATTAACCCGTACTTCTACTGGCAAAGGAAAGATGCTGGCATCTGGTAATTGCCATTTCAAACGCAGCTTGTTATCGACACGTGTCACCACTAAATCTGGCAATGCAGCATGGCGCAAATAGCCATTAAAGAACCAGTTCCAGTCTTTCTTGGTAATCTGATTGACGATCTGGATGAATTCTTTCGTCGTGCTGTAGCGTGGTGAAAAATTGCCTGGCTTGGGATCATTACGACCGTAAATTAATAAGCGCACCGCTTTAAAGAAAGCTTCATCACCAATCTGCCCTCGCAAGGTGTGCAAGATATGTGAACCTTTGAAATAGACATCGTTGCCCGGACCACTTGAGACCTCTTTCTCGCTCATAGAACGACCGGTCACCATCGGGAATTTATTCACGATACGCAGTCTTTGTTCATGCATGCCAACCTGATAATCACGTTCACCGCGCAGGTATTGCAAATACAGCGGTTGCATGTAAGAAGCGAAGCCTTCATGCAACCAGAAATCATCCCAATTTTCATTGGTCATTTGATTGCCAAACCATTCGTGTGCGAATTCATGGTGGAGTAACCAATCATAACCATGCGCTGACTTTTTGTAGTCATTGCCATAGGCATTAATGGTTTGATGTTCCATGCCCAGATGTGGGGTCTCAACGACACCCATTTTTTCATCGCCAAATGGATAGGGGCCAAATCGACTTTCGAAAAAATCTAACATGGGGGCAAATTCCGACATCAAGTCTTTAGCCTTGGCCTGATTGCCAGGCAGATGCCACATACGAAGTGGAATGCGATTACCGAAACGGCTGAGGTAGTCATCCTCAAGTAATTGATAAGGGGCGACATTCATCGCGATACCGTAGGTACTTGGCTGTCTGATCTGCCAATGATAGGTACGCCACCCCTCTTTTTCATCCATCCCTTGCGCCACACCATTGCCAGCAACCACGAGGGGCGACGGAACCGTGATGTGCAAAGTCATCAGCTTAGGTTTTCCCATCGGATGATCAACACAAGGCCAAAACAAATCGCAGCCCTCGCCTTGCACTGCTGTCGCTATCCAAGGCTCGCCAGTTGGCGTTTTGCTCCAGACAAAGCCACCATCCCACGGCGCACGGTTTGCGATCCGTGGTACACCTTGATAACGAATCGTCACATCGGCGCGTTCCGCTTTTTTCAAAGGCGTGTTCAGAGTCAAATACAAACGCCCCTCCGGATTACTGATCGCATCGCCAGGCAAGCTTTGACCATTCACACTGACGGATTCAATCAGCAGATTTTTATCAAGCTCAACGACGATACGCTTTAACTCAGCACTGGCAGTGAAACTTAAAATTGCGGTACCACTCACGCTACGGGTCTGCGGATTGAGTTTCAGACTCAGATCAGCTTTTTCAAACACCATCGCCAATTGTTCTGGAGCACGCTCAGTGCCTGAGCTCATGGTGAAGGCTGTCGGTATAGAAGATGGGGGCAAAGTTGTCTGTGCCTGTGCAATCTCAGCGAAGGCCAAGGCTAGCGAGACCGACAAAATAGTTAGGTTTGCGAGTTTCATCATAGGTCGAATGTAAGAAGTGTAAAGAGAACTTATAAGGCAGATATATTTAGAGCCTACGCAAGTCAAGAAAGTTCCTCAAATGAAGAACATGCAAATCTGATGCGCCAAAGCAGACATGGCATACTACGGGAAAATTTCTTTGGAATCTGGCATGTTCAACACTTCATTCATCAAACGTCTCGCTATCGTCACTTTTACTTCGATTGGCTTAGGTCTGGCAACACTGGTTGCTGCTCCCGCCAAAGCACAAAACACACTACCGCCGACGGTAGAAAATCTATTAAAAAAGGCAGGCTTAAAAAATCAGCAAATGCAATTACTGGTGATGCCAGCACGGGATGGCTTGCCGGTTTTTAGCTATCAAGCCGAAAAGATCGTCAGCCCCGCTTCCACACTCAAACTACTGACCAGCTTTATCGCCTTAGAGCAGCTCGGTCCAAATTTTCGTTGGAAGACGCAAGTCTACAGCGACGCCACAGTCCAAAATCAGGTACTCCGTGGCAAGCTGTATCTCAAAGGGGGCGGCGATCCGAATCTCACTTTCGATAAACTCAGTCAATTATTGCGGAGCTTGCGCCAGCAGGGATTGCGTGAGATCCAAGGTGACATTGTGCTGGATCGCACTTACTTTCAACCCACTCGTCCGGAATTAAATGCGCCAATTTTTGATGAGAATCCAGATGCGTATTACAACGTGATTCCTGATGCGCTCCTGATACATAGCAATATCAGCGCCTTTGCCATCAGTGCAGATGCCAACACAGTTGACGTGAAGTTAAATACACCCATGGACAATGTGTTGCTTAACAATCAGATGGTAGTAAGTAAGGCACCGTGCGGTGAATGGAAAAATGGCTGGGTAGCACCGCAGGTCACAACCACTGAGCAGCAACAAATTAGCATCACCGTGACTGGTACTTTCCCAAAGAATTGTCAGACGAATGTCTACCTCAATCTAGTGGAAAGAAACAGTTTTATTGGTAGTTTATTACGCGCCTTATGGAAAGAATTAGGCGGTAGCTGGCAGGGTCAAATCGTCGATGGCAATGTTCCCACAACTGCGAAATTATTATTGCAAAAAGAGTCCGAAAGCTTAACCGATACCATACGACTTGTGAATAAATTCTCAGATAATGCAATGGCGCGTATTTTGTTTTTGACCTTAGGTGCAGAATCCCCCCTCGCCACCAATTTTGCCGACACGAGTCAGGCGGCAAATGCGGTCGTGCGTGATTGGTTTACACGCCAGGGCATCGTCGACAATGGTCTGGTGATCGACAATGGCTCGGGCTTATCACGCCTAGATCGCATCAATGCCCAGCAGTTGGCCAGTATTTTACGAGCAGCAGCCAATAGCAATTGGTATCCTGAATTTGCTAGCAGCCTGCCCATCGTCGGTATCGACGGCAGTATGCGTAACCGCTTAAAAGCCACCAAAGCGGAAGCTCGGGCCAGAATTAAAACTGGTTATCTAAAGAATGTGATGGCTGTCGCAGGATATGTACGCGACATTCAAAACATCGACTGGATCGTGGTCGCGATTATGAATACCGACGATCAGGCTGCGAGTAAGGGAAAGCCTGCTTTAGATGAAGTGATCAACTGGTTGGCAAATGGTAGGCAGTGAGACAGCGTCCATCAGCCTATTTAACAATTCGAGCCCGCGATGTTGCAATTAGTCTGAAAAATCAATCTACATGAGAATTTATGTATACAGTCATGGTCTTCGAAGTTGACGCCACCACTGGCTAATAAAGGAGAATTTTCATGTTAGGTTTTTTACTCTGGATCATACTCTTCGTGATGTGCTGGCCACTGGCGCTGATCGCTTTACTTCTTTACCCCATCGTCTGGCTGCTTTTACTACCATTTCGATTAATTGGGATCACCCTCGATGCGGTCTTTGCATTATTGCGCGCCATAATATTTTTACCTGCCCGTATTTTGGGTGGAAAACCGCGTTAGTCATTTTATATTTATACCACGACGATCTACACACAAAACGAGATCGAACTAGTGCGCCGAATTGAACAAATCTTGCAGCTCTTCGCACCAATCTTCTGCGTCGTGCGTGCCTATGCCTAAGTATTGACATACCAAATCCCCAGCTTTATGCCATTCGGGAAAGATGTCTTGGCCCTCGTATTTTTGGATCGCATACTCAGCTAATGTCGACAAGGCGATCAGACCACGTACAGCGTCTTCCGTGGAAGTATCTTCTAAAGTTTTGTAATCATGGTGCAGCAAAATCGCCGTATAAACTTGCTCAGGCAAACCCCACGTGCGTGCCATCAATGAACCAATCGATGCGTGATTCGTGATGTGATGCTGGTCTTCCACCTGCGTCAATGGCAACTCAAACTCGTTGTTCGCTTTCGTCCAGGTGTCGGCATATTCAGGAAAACGCTCCATCAAAATCGGCACACCAATATCACAAAATAGACCAAAAGTATGTGCCACATCAGACGAGCAAACGGGTAATCGACGCACCATACTACTCAAAGCTTGTGCACGCTTGCTGGAAAAATCCCAAAACTTTCCCATTGAATTCGCGTTGCTAGTGACAGCTTGGCGAGCGATGATGCCGGTCATCAAGATTCCAGTTTGTGTAATACCAATCAAACTGACAGCATGGTCAACGGATTGTGCTTTTAGGCGCAAACCGAAAAAAGAAGAATTCGTCAGTTTTAACAAAGATGCCGCTAAGGCCACGTCGTTGGCAATAATTTTCGCCAACGCTTTTGCGCTGGGATCATCCTTATTCAACTCTTTTTGCAGGTCCACCAATAGGCTGGGACGTGGAGGAATACGGATAGTTTTCAACAAACTATCAACCGCTTCTTTGTCGGATACCATGGCTTGGGCTTGTTGATTCATCTTTATGACGTTTTTCAATTAGTGTTGTTGAGGCAGGTCTGTCCATCATTAGACATTATTTCCAAGTGGAAATCAATTCCATTCTCCCATGAGATAGCTTAATATTTATTTCAAAGGTATAACAATCTGCCTATCAACCGGTACCGCCGTCACACTATTTTGCGGTGAGCCTTCAATTAATTTATCAGAGTAGGTCAAATAAATCAGTGTATTACGCTGCACATCGACCATACGAACGATGCGCAATTTTTTAAACAAAATCGACAGGCTTTGATTAAAAACTTCTTCTTGCTGCTTTAAGGGTTTATCAAAGCTAATGGAGCCCACCTGATGACAGGAAATCGACGCCTCCGCTTTATCCTCTGCCAAACCTAAGCCACCTTTTATCCCACCAGTTTTGGCGCGCGACACATAGCAGGTGACTCCTTTGACCTTGGGATCGTCATAGGCCTCGACTACAATTTTATGATCGGGCCCGATCAGTTTAAACACAGTATCAACGCTGCCTATTTTTTGCGCATACGCCATGTCTGAACTGAGCAACAAAGCAGCGACGATGAGTAATTTTGATGCGTGCATTTTTTCACTTTCGAGATGAGGGGAAATAACCTAGCAACTGTACACTTGTTTTTGGTTTGCTCAAACTGTGTATCCAGTCCATCGCCTTAGCGAATCTTTTCCTGCTACAATCCCAGCCCATGTTCTCCTTATCCCTTTTTCATCGCTTACGCCGCGGTAATAAGCTCGTAATCGCTGTGTTATTCCTGTACGGATTAACGCTCAGCATAGCGATGGCTGCGCCCATGGTTGAAGGAAAAGGTATGAGCATGGTGTGTACCAGCACCGGCATCAAATTTGTCAATGAATCTGGCAAGATCGTTGACGGTAAATCCACCACGCACACGATACAATGTTCGCTCTGTGTGCCAACCGGAATCACACCTAGCTTACCCCTGCTCCACGCAGTACCTCCAGTTCATTCCTTATCTTACGCAACACTTTCGATTCCATCGGCACGTCTTGCTGCGATCGTTTCTGCTCCCCTGCCCGCTCGTGGGCCACCCCAGTTCAACTAAATCACATACCCGTTCGCACGTGCGCTTCATTCGTGTGACTGTTCGTGCGATAACTTATTGCGACCTTTACCGCGGGTAAATCACGTGGCGCGTGTGTAGATCGTTCGAATATTGATTGAATTGTGCGCCATCAACGCGAACAGATTTTCTACCAACATCCGTCAGTTGATGAAACAATCATCTCGACTTTTTTCGGAACCGTTTTTTTGCAATACATTTATTTTTTGTCGTCCCCACCACCGAAAGGAAAGACCATGAAACAAATCATCACTCCCCTCTTCGCTGCTCTTAGCTTAACGATTAGCGCCGCAGCATTTTCTCAAGTTGCGGTCAAAGATCCTTGGGTACGCGCAACCGTCCCCCAACAAAAAGCCACCGGCGCGTTCATGCAATTGACTGCTACACAAGATGTGAAGCTGATCTCGGCAACCTCATCAGCCGCAAAAATGGTCGAGATTCACTCCATGGAAATGGATAAAGACGTCATGAAAATGCGTCAAATTATGAGTTTAGATTTACCAGCGGGTAAGGTAGTTGAGTTAAAACCTGGTAGCTATCACGTAATGTTGATGGGTTTAAATGCGCAAGTGAAAGAAGGCGATGTCGTGCCAATGACCTTAACCGTTGAAGGCAAAGACAAAAAGACTCAAACCATCGAAGTCAAAGCGATTGGCAAGGCGATGAATAACTCAACCCACAAAATGCAGCATTAAACACGCCCAATCAGTTTGTAATCAGCAGGAGGTAATTTGAAGTCACATTTATCGAAGACTTTTAAAAATTTCCACGATAAGCTCCTGCGTGTTGCGACTATCTTAGGGTTGTTGATGATGGCGACCGGCTTGGTGTTGCGTGTACGGAATTGAATGCTTGGAATTGAAAACGTAAGCGGTTTTAACTATTTATTCTGAGAGAAAGCCGATTCTCGCGATCAATAAAATAGTGCCAGTATCACTGGCTAGGCATTTCCAATTCCGCGCACCGAGCAGTTGTATTTTGAAAAAAAATGAAACAAATTGTGCTTTTTTTGATGTTCGGGTATCTTTGCATTTTGCAAAATTCAATAAGCGCAGACATGCAACAGACACCATCCAATGACGTGAACTATGATCCCCGCGCTCAACTTGCAACACTCTCCGAAGAGGAAGCGATTGCTTATGCGCAGAATATATTCGATCAAAACTGTGAGGAGAAGGACGCCTCTTTTATGAAGGCCGTAATAGTCGCGGGCGAACAAGCCCAAATTGTCACATATGAGCATGCAGTGCTTGGAAGTGCAGCGGCGCAACTTGTTTACGGTGCCGCAAAACTCAATGGTTCGCACACTGATCAAAACGTTTCTGAAGGGCTATTCTGGCTCCGGAGGGCGCATAATAACGGCAATGGCAAGGCAAGCGTTGTCCTTTGCGGCACTTACTTAGAGGGAAAGCATATTGGCCGGAATCCGAAAAAAGCGCTGGAATATATCATGCCGGCCGCTGATCAGGGTCTCCCCTCCGCCATGTACATCCTCGCAAACATGCTAATAAATGGCGAGGCAATGCCAATAGACGAGGAAAG
>JAYVHZ010000257.1:0-4671 GCA_043770645.1 Undibacterium sp.
AATTTTTCCAGTTAGGTATTCTAAGCCGACAAAGTTAGAAGCACCTGTAGCGCCAGCGAATGCTAAGCATTCGAAGCGAGACTCTGCTTCAATGTCACCGAGATAAAGATGGGTCAATTTTGACCTACGTAGACCTGTGGTCAGATCTAATTTTTCGTCCATACCAAAAAGTTTTACTGTGCCGCATGCTAACATTTTTGCTCTCCCCCAAAGCGTTTCAAAAGATGCATTTTAATTTTTTCATGACGTCTTTAAGTTTTGCTTAAGACATCCATGAGAATTACCTTTTGAGTATGTTTTACTATTATTGTTTTTATTTTTAATACACGACGGACTTTGCGTCTCTTATCGGTATTGGTATTTCAGTATTTCAAAATTCACGTATCATGTCTACTCACAAAATTACATGGTTTATGTGATTTTGTTATAGTCCCTTCGTTGTTTAAAAAATATTTTAACTTAAAATCTAGTACTCCTATGATGAAATTTAGACAAATCGAGGCTTTTCGTTGTCTTATGGTCGCAGGAACCAGCATCGGTGCGGCTAGAAAGATGAATATTACACAACCTGCGATTAGTCGACTGGTGTCTGATTTAGAGGATTCGCTCGGTTTTCGCTTGTTTAATCGTTCCAAAGGGCGATTGGAGCCGACTACCGCAGGAGTGCGTTTTTATCGAGCTGTGGAAGAAAATTTTCTTGGCTTAGAACGGCTAACCCAAGTGGCCAGCAATATTCGAAATGAGGCGCCAGAGGGCATCTCGGTTGCGTGCCTATTTGTGTTGTCCACGACCTTAATGCCTTTAGTACTGAAAGAATTTTTTAAATACCATCCAGAGGTGCCCGTCACGGTAGACACATGCAATGGTCCTGAAATTTTAGTGCGTTTGCAAGATATGAAAGTGGATATGGCAATCGCCCTTGATTTTCCACCATTTGCTGGAATCGAAATTGAGAAAATATTAAGAGTCAATGTGATGTGTGCAATGCCAGAAGGACATCGATTGTCTAGTCGAGATAATATTTTCCCTAGTGATTTAAACGGAGAAAATATGATTGGTTGGGTGCCGATTATTTCGCAGAATTATGAAAAGGAAAGACAGAGTTTAGTCGATGCTGGAAGTGTGCCGCGCAATGTCGTTAGAACTCATACTTCTCATACTCGTTATGCGATGGTTGCGAATGGATTAGGGTTGTCAATTGTGGAACCATTTGCTGCGAAGATCTGGAAATCGAACGGTGTGGTTGTCAAGCCGTTTGCAGGTAATATCAGTTACGAATATATATTAGCCTATCCAAGTGGAGGCATTCGTTCGCAATTAATGCACGACTTTCGAGATGCAGTCATTAAGGTGGCTAAGGAATATGATTTTGGTTTCGAAGCTCGATCTGGTGCAAGCGATGAGTCGTGATTCTGGTAGAAAAAATGCGCTCACTGCAAGTTGAATGAGCGCATTAACCTATTCATTTATCTTTAAAATTGCATCAATTTGGCATTTTATTATGCCCTTGAAACTGGTGTTAAATTCCTGCAATTTGATCAGTACTCACGGTTTGTTGAGTAATTTCATCATTGCGTTTTTCGTTGATGATCTCAGGTGGACGAGCAATCATGCTTGGTTTCGCTGTCGTTGAATAAATTGAGACAGATTTTCCTGCTGCAACATCTTTTAAGCGCTTGTACTCCGCCATAACTAGACCGCCATACCCGCCGTCTGTTTCATTGTCAGCTGCACCGACATAGCGCTTTAAACCTGCTTCGATAGAGCCAGCCGATGTCACATACTCTTTCAAAATCATCGCACCAACTTTGATATTGGCAACAGGATTCAGTGCGGCTTTGATACCACCGAGATCTGAGAATTTTTCATGATGAATTTTGGACATCACTTGCATTAATCCCTGCGCGCCAACCGGACTCTCAGAAAAAGGATTGAAGCGAGATTCAATCGCAATCACCGATAGAATCAGCAAAGGGTCCAACTTAGTTTCTTTGGCGGTCAAGTAAGTTGCAGATACCAGCATATCAATCGCTTCATCGGCGACTCGATAACGTTTAGAGAGCCAACTTGTCACTAACTGTTGCTGACGTTGGTTGCCAATCAATGCCTTGTAATTCGTCGCTGTTGCGAGATCCTCATTGGTTCCTGTTTCTTGATTGTTAATATTGGCCACTACTTGTGGCGTCGCCATCAACATTGATAAATTAGGTTCCTCAGTTTTGGTTTCAAGATTAATGGCCGTTTCATTATTGAACGGTGATATAGCTTGAAACTTGTTTGCCAGTTCCGGATTGAAGAACATACAAGTTAGGACAAGCAAAGCCAATAAACCCAAACCTGATGTGAAGTGTAAAACTGCGGTCAATGGAGCGACCTTTGTTTTGCTTGCTAATAAGCGAGCTAGCTCTTTTTCTGCCGATAGATACTTACTTGGTGAACGAGCTGTTAAAATCAAATTTTGAAGCATACAACCTCCTGAATTGTCGAGAAGTGTCACGCATGATTATCATTAACTGATGCACATGCCCATCTACGAATCAGAAACATCGTCTAAGTATTGGAAACGTTCTATACCTAAGACGCCGGAGTTCCCCATTCTTTTCGGTCTTGCTATGGCATGGCAGAAAAGAATGAATAACGAAATTCGGGTTGAGGCTTTCGCCTGATTTGATGTAAGGAGATTTTTTGTCCTTAATCATGAATGAGATCCCGATTCCCATAGTTGAGTTATCACGTTTAATTTGCGAGATGAACTCGAGTTACCCTTTAAAACTTTACTGTGAATCAATTCAGTAGTTTTCAAAGTTGGGCGAATTGTAGGGGGGCATTTATATCGAGTCAATACTATAAATCGGGTTCTTAATAACTTTTGGATCTTACTTTTCGTGCTGCATTGCAACAAAACCTAATGAAATCAATTACTTGGCTACGTATTTTAAGTAAATTCTTTGATCAATCGAATTCGTAAAAAAAGATGAAATATTCAGATTTAAGGGATTTTATTTCCCAGTTACAGCAACAAAATGAATTAAAACAAATAGTTACGCCGATCTCTCCCATTTTGGAGATGACCGAAATTTGTGATCGCACTTTGCGAGCAGAAGGTCCAGCATTGCTATTTACCAATCCTACGGGTCACACAATTCCAGTGTTGGGAAATTTGTTTGGCACACCCAAGCGAGTCGCGATGGGCATGGGAGCGAATGACATTAGTGAGCTGCGTAAAATTGGACATGTGCTTTCGTCGCTAAAGGAACCTGAGCCACCAAAGGGTTTTAAAGATATTTTGGGTCTTGGCTCACTCGTAAAAGCCGTATGGGATATGGCGCCAAAAGAGCTGCGTAGCGCGCCTTGCCAGGAAATTGTTTGGGAGGGAAACGATGTTGATCTTGGGCGTTTACCGATACAGCACTGTTGGCCAGGTGATGTAGCGCCTTTGATTACGTGGGGCTTGGTGATTACAAAAGGGCCGCATAAAAAACGTCAGAATTTAGGAATCTATCGCCAGCAGGTATTGAGTCGAAATAAAGTGATCATGCGTTGGTTGGCGCATCGTGGTGGTGCTTTAGATTTTCGTGAGCATGGTTTGGCAACCAAAGGGCAGCCGTATCCAATTGCGGTTGCACTCGGTGCAGATCCGGCGACTATACTTGGTGCCGTAACGCCAGTGCCAGATAGTTTGTCTGAATATCAGTTCGCCGGTTTATTGCGTGGTAGTCGTACTGAGTTGGTCAAGGCGATTGGTAGTGAACTCAGGGTGCCCGCATCGGCAGAGATTGTATTGGAAGGGCATATTTATCCTGATGAGTCGCATCCGAGCGGATATGAACATGCACTGGAAGGACCGTATGGCGATCACACTGGTTATTACAATGAGCAAGATAGTTTTCCGGTGTTTACGATCGATAGAATTACGATGCGCCGAGATCCGATTTATCACTCCACTTATACAGGTAAACCACCTGATGAACCTGCGGTATTGGGCGTCGCGCTAAATGAAGTGTTTATTCCACTGCTGCAGAAGCAATTTCCTGAAATTACAGATTTCTATTTACCACCTGAAGGATGTAGTTATCGGATGGCAGTTGTGCAAATGAAAAAATCGTATGCCGGTCATGCCAAGCGTGTGATGTTTGGTGTCTGGAGTTTTTTACGTCAATTTATGTACACTAAGTTTATTATCGTGGTGGATGAAGACGTCAATATTCGTGATTGGAAAGAAGTCATTTGGGCGATTACCACCAGGGTTGATCCTATCCGAGATACGACGATGGTAGATAACACGCCGATCGACTATTTGGATTTCGCATCGCCGATCAGTGGTTTAGGAAGCAAGATGGGTTTAGATGCCACGAATAAGTGGCCCGGTGAAACTACTCGTGAGTGGGGTACGACAATTCAGATGTCACCAGAGGTGAAAAAACGTATCGATCTTATCTGGCAAGAGTTAGGTATCTAGTTGGTGGTTTTATCTTTGCTTTGATTTTCCATTCACGAACAGTAAGCAATGCGCTATAATGCTGATTGGCGGGCCCCTGCGCATTGCGGCGTGGCCAATCTGGTCAGGTCGGGAACGAAGCAGCCACAGTCATTTCCCGTAAGTGCCGCAGATCAGGCTCGCCTCTTTTCTTCTTTTGACTATTCTGTCATTTCATCTTTTGCGCATATTTG
>JAYVHZ010000258.1:0-2211 GCA_043770645.1 Undibacterium sp.
GCGCCACCTGTGCCGGAATTGTTTCTTGCGCCACCATTTCAGCAATGGCACCCAGTTCTTGAGAAGTCGAATGGGTACTGGTATCAGGCAACTTGGCACGTTCATGTTCAATTTTTTGCGCTAACGGTACCGGATTCAAAATCAACACAATGTTTCCAGAACCTAGTACTGTTGCCCCCGCAATTCCAATCATACGCGCCAATTGCGGCCCAACGTTCTTGACGACCACCTCACGATTACCAATGATCTGATCGACATGAATTGCAACGCGCTCGTTGTCGCTCTTCATAATCAAAATTGGGGTGTATTGCTGGGTATCCGGTGTTGCCTCACGTTCACCGAGCATACTTGGTAAATAGTGTAGAGCAACACGATTGCCTTGCCACATGATCGCGCCGTCGTTATAAGCGGTGGCAAGTGCCGCAGACTTCAACTGTTGCACTTGTTCCACCAAGACGGAAGGAACAGCGAAGGTTTTACCACCGGCGTTCAAAATCACAACTTGCGTGACCGCCAATGTTAATGGCAAGTGAATTGTAAAGTGCGCGCCCTTACCATCGACGGTACTGACAGACACACGTCCGCCTAAAGAGGCAGCCTCAGAACGTACGACGTCCATCCCGACTCCACGACCCGCCAGCTCAGTAACTTCGCTGGCTGTAGAAAAGCCAGGTTCAAAAATTAAATTCACAACATCGGTTTCGCTTGTGAAACTTTCGTCAGTCAGCAAACCAACATTTTTCGCTTTTTCACGAATACGATCAATATTTAAACCTTGACCATCATCGGTGAAATGAATCACAACCTCGTTACCCTCTTGACGGATCTCAATTAACAATTCACCGACTTCATTTTTACCTTTAGCAACGCGATCCTGGCGTGACTCAATGCCATGCACGATCGCATTCCGTAACATGTGCTCAAATGGTGCTACCATTTTTTCAAGAACGCTACGGTCAATTTCCACGGAAGTTCCGCGTATGTCTAAATTGACGCGCTTATCCATTTCTTTTGCTGTCTGGCGTGCAATCCGGTACAGACGCTCTGAAACACTGGAAAAAGGAATCATACGAACGCGCATCAAATCTTGCTGCAATTCACGAGTCAAACGAGCTTGTGCATGCAAGTCATTGGTAGCGCCATCAATCGTGCGGCTTAACGTGGTTTGTACTGTCGCAACGTCACTGACGCTTTCCGCCATCATCCGTGTCAATTCTTGGAGACGAGTAAAGCGATCAAACTCTAAAGGATCAAATTCACGATCTCCTGAGAATGCCATGCGAGAGGTGATTTGGGTTTCTGCTTGAATTTCAACTTCACGCAACTGGTCACGCAAACGGCTGACATTTTCGGTCAATTCGGACAGCGAAGCCTTCAGTGTATCGACTTCATTCTCTAACTTAGAACGGGCGATAGAAACTTCACCCGCCTGATTTACCAATCGATCCAAAATATCCGCACGTACCCGCACCAATGGCACCGGCGCGCTTGCAGCTTGCGTTACAACTTGTGGCGCCATTTTTCGTAAAGCGCGCGACACAATGGCTGGTTTTGGTGCGAGTATTGACGACGACATCGATGCATGGTCAACTGTCAACGTTGGTGTCGACGATGATGCACTCTCGTTTGGTGCATTTTCTAGTGTAATTGTTTGTTCGCTTTGAATCGGTGGTTCAGTGGCGCTAGAACCGTCGGTGGATTCCAAATCGATATCGGCCACCGCACTCAAGTGTGACGATGATTTAGTTAAATCGATCGTATCAAAGCTGCTAGCCACCGCTTCTTGATACAAGTTCATTTCCTCTGTCGCACTCAATTCACTCAAGTCAGTTGCTGGCGCGACCTGCTGTGCCAAATCTGGATTTTGCAAGCGCTCAAACAAATGCATCGCATAGTCATGTCGTGAAAGCAAATCTTCGAGCAAAGGCTGACGAATAGTACTACCTGTGTGCATCAAATTTTCGATACGCGTTTCCATATCATGCGTATGCTGTCCTAATTGCATAGCACCTGCCATACGCGCACTACCTTTGACGGTATGCATCAAACGCAATATCGATTGTGGGATAGCATTATCTTCTGGACTTTGCTGCCATGAGCGTAATAGCTCACCAATCATCGGCAGTAGATCATTGCCCTCTTCCAAAAATACAGGGAGCAAATCATGATCAAGTTCATCGCTAATCTTAAGATCAATTTCCGAACTGCCAC
>JAYVHZ010000259.1:0-4050 GCA_043770645.1 Undibacterium sp.
GTCAAAAACTCCGCAAATTCAGTCGAGGTCGTCATTTGTTCAAAGATCTGCGCCGCCCTGTCGTAAGTTGCGCCCTCTCCCACTGACTGTTTTACTTTAGCTAATTCTTCAATTGTCATCGCACTGACCATACTTGCGGTGATCTTGCGACCGTCCTCCAGAATTCCCTTCGCAGAACGTATCCACTGCCAAACTTGAGAGCGACTAATTTCTGCCGTCGCAGCATCTTCCATCAAGTTATGAATAGGTACGCAACCATTACCCGCAAGCCATGCGCCAAGATAATGAATGCCGACATTGATGTTATAACGTAATCCAGCTTCGGTAATCGGTGTTTTAGGCTGGAAGTTTAACAAATCCTTTGCCATCACTTCCACATCTGGACGTTGCTTGCTGATCTGATTCGGTGCATCACCCAGTACTTTAGTGAATTCTGCCATTGCCAAGTCTACTAAGCCAGGATGGGCAACCCAACCACCGTCATAGCCATCAGTTGCATCTCGCGCTTTGTCATTGCGTACGCCAGCCATCGCAATATCGTTTTTCTCAGGATCATTTTTGATGGGAATCAAAGCAGCCATGCCACCAATCGCCGGCGCATTTCTGCGATGGCAAGTCTTCAATAACAACAATGCATAGGAGCGCATGAACGGTGCCGTCATGGTGACTTTTGCTCGATCCGCCAAGCAAAAGTCGCTATCGTTTTTGAATTTCTTAATGCAGGAAAAAATGTAGTCCCAACGACCTGCATTTAAGCCCGAACTGTGCTCACGCAATTCATACAAAATTTCGTCCATCTCAAATGCCGCAACGATGGTCTCAATCAGCACAGTGGCTTTGATAGTGCCTTGTGGAAGACCCAACTCTTGCTGTGTCATGACAAAGATATCGTTCCACAAACGCGCCTCTAGATGCGACTCCATTTTCGGCAGATAGAAGAAAGGTCCAGCACCGCGAGCAAGCTGTTCTTTCGCGTTATGGAACATAAACAAGACGAAATCAAAGATCCCACCAGATACGCGTTTGCCATCTACCAACACATGTTTTTCATCCAAATGCCAACCGCGCGGGCGCACTACTAGTGTCGCAATTTTTTCATTAAGCTGATAACTTTTCCCGTTTTGCTCAAGGCTGATGGTTCGTCTCACCGCATCGCGTAAATTGATTTGACCATTAATTTGATTGTCCCAGTTTGGTGTATTGGAATCCTCAAAATCTGTCATATAGCTGTCTGCACCAGAATTGAGCGCATTGATGATCATTTTGCGCTCAACTGGTCCAGTGATTTCTACCCTACGACACTCGAGTGCTTTTGGAATTGGCGCGATCGTCCAATCACCACTGCGGATGTGAGCCGTATCAGCTAGAAAATCAGGGCGTTCACCGGCATCCATGCGTAAAGCACGTTCAACACGAAGTGCCAACAAGTCTTGACGACGCGTCTCAAAATGGCGACTTAGCTTAGCTACCAAGCTTAAAGCGTCGATTGTCAAAATTTCTTCGAATCCTGGCTGCATCGTGCCAGTAATTTGCATACCTTCGGGTAATGTTAATTGTATCATTTCCGCCTCACAGTTAATAAATATAAAAAATCACTAAAAAAACCTGTTCAATCACCGCACTGCACAATTTATTCTTAGTTGTTGATTTCTAGCAGTAGAAATGACGCATTCCGTCAAAAAATTGAATTTTATTTGAAAAAAACAAAAAATCACACGCAATATAGAAGAAATCAATTACGTGAATCAAAGTATATTCAACATCCTTGTGTACATAATGTCTCGTTTTATCACATTATTCTTAACTTATAGTAACAAGTAACATAAAAACACCGATTTATTGTTACTATTAGTAAAAAGACCTGATCAATTCATGTTGCAATCGAAATTTTCCTTGCAAAAATATTCATTCAAGCCGCTCAACTGAATTGATACAACGAGAACTTTGATTTTTCTAAAAAAATAGCTTTTGGCGGAGACTCAGCATGGATCAATTCAAACAAATTTCAACATTTGCAGAAGTTGCAACGCGAGGCAGCTTGTCCGCTGCGGCCCGCGCAGAAGGTGTTGCCCCTGCGATGATTGGTCGCCGCCTTGACGCATTAGAAGAGAGACTCGACGTTAAACTTCTACAACGCACGACGCGAAAAATTGCGTTAACCATCGAAGGTGCAGCCTTCCTTGAAGATTGCCAACGCATCCTAGCAGAATTAGAAGAAGCAGAAACCTCAGTCTCAGAACGCAGCGCCAAAGCCAGTGGTCAACTCACGATCTCGGCTCCTGCTGGTTTTGGCAGACAACATGTGGCGCCATTAATCCCCAACTTCCTAGCTGAACATAAAGAGGTCCAACTTACCTTAAACTTAAACGATAGGGTCGTCGACCTCATTGGTGAAGGAGTTGATGTTGCGATTCGCATTGCGACCTTAACGGATTCAAATTTAATTGGCGTCAAATTGGCCGATAATAAACGGGTCGTAGTGGCCTCACCTGACTATATCAAACGCCACGGTCGACCACAAACACTAGAAGATCTGCATCACCACAATTGCCTGACATTCAGTAGTGATGGTAGTCAACGCGGTTGGACATTCAAAGAAAATGGGAAAAATGTTTTACGTAAAGTCGAAGGCAATATGGTCTGCAATGATGGTGCGGTATTGCACGATTGGGCTTTATCTGGAAAAGGCTTGGCGTGGCGCTCAATGTGGGAAGTTGGGAGTGAAATTGACACTGGCAAACTCGTAACCGTATTGGACGAATACAACGCACCGGGTAACGATATCTATGCAATTTTCGCACAACGTCGCCACCTACCGCTACGCATTCGTGCCTTTGTTGATTTTCTGAGAGCCGCTTACAGTAAGCCAAATTACTGGCAATACAAAATATAAGTTGAATTTGCTCGATGACTGGTTTGCATAAAAAAAGGCGATCTCGGTCGCCTTTTTTTATGCTTCAAACTACTTAAAATTCTTCCCAATCCTGATCAGACGCTTTTTGCTGACTGCGCTTAGGGGCATTTGTGGCTTGATGCGCCAAGGACTTCACCGCAGGCTTATTCACTTTCGCCGGCCTTACAGTTGGCGCCGACTTAGCATGCTGACTTCGATCATTGGCATCTAATTTAAAAATACTGACTGCCTGATTCAAACCATTTGCCTGCTCTTGCATACTACCTGCTGCAGCGGCAGCTTCTTCCACTAAAGCCGCATTTTGTTGAACAGCCTCATCCATTTTTGAGATCGCGATATTTACCTGAGCAATACCGTCGCTTTGCTCAACACTTGCCGCGGTGATTTCTGCCATGATGTCCGCTACGCCTTTGATCGATACCACGATTTCATCCATCGTCTTTCCAGCATCATCAACCAAACGCGAACCAATATCGACCTTACTTACTGAATCACCAATTAACTCTTTAATTTCCTTTGCTGCACTAGCCGAGCGTTGTGCCAAACTTCGAACTTCTGAAGCAACAACCGCAAAACCACGTCCCTGCTCACCAGCACGTGCCGCTTCGACGGCAGCATTTAATGCCAAAATATTAGTTTGAAAAGCAATTCCGTCAATCACACCAATAATGTCTACAATTTTCTTCGAACTATCTTTAATCGAATTCATCGTATACACAACATCACCCACTACTTGTCCGCCTTTACTCGCGACACCTGAAGCCTTCAATGCTAATGTATTTGCTTGACGCGCGTTATCTGCATTTTGCTGAACCGTTGACGTTAACTCTTCCATTGACGACGCCGTTTCTTCCAAACTGGCAGCTTGATTTTCCGTTCTGGCAGACAAATCCATATTTCCGGTGGCAATCTCTTCTGAAGATACCGCAATCGATGAACTTCCCTGCCGCACTATCGTGACTGTCTGCACCAAATTCTGACGCATATTTTCTAAGCCTGTCAGTAA
Organism: Undibacterium sp.; assembly: GCA_043770645.1. Taxonomy (GTDB): domain Bacteria; phylum Pseudomonadota; class Gammaproteobacteria; order Burkholderiales; family Burkholderiaceae_D; genus Undibacterium. The sequence goes on from JAYVHZ010000259.1 coordinate 3,921, forward strand.
CTGTCCCATTTCATCATTCGATTTCGCTTTGATCTGGTTGGAAAGATCGCCGTTGCCAATCGCTTCGAATTGATTCAATACGAAATGCAAAGGATGTGAAATTGCCGCTAGTAAAAAATAGGCTGAAACA
>JAYVHZ010000260.1:0-3048 GCA_043770645.1 Undibacterium sp.
ATAACTTAGTATGACTACGCGCACGAACTTCAGCGTAACCAAATTCACGTACTTTACCGTTTTCGACTTTACCGCCAAGTTGTTCCGCCATGGTTTGCATACCGTAGCAAATACCTAAAACTGGCACGCCTGCGTCATACACGGCGAGTGGTGCCCGGGGCGTATCACCTTCAGTCACACTACTTGGACCACCCGACAAAATAATCCCAGCCGCACCATAATTGCGAATAAACTCATCGCTAACATCGTAAGGAAACACTTCGGAAAATACACCCGCATCACGAACACGACGAGCAATTAATTGAGTGACTTGGGAACCAAAATCGAGGATAAGAATTTTTGAGTGCATAATTCGAATAAATTTATCAAAGGGAAAGATCAAGCGATTCAGTTTCAGCTTGAACAATACGGTTACTCTCTAGTCGTCGAGCGGCAAGCAAGGCTTTCTCCGCATTCGCAACCAACATTTCAGGCGTTGCATTAGAAAAGACGCTAGTTGAAGCGATTCCCATACTGATAGCGATATCCAAGTTTTCATCTTCTATCATTTCTGGACGGGAAATCACAGTCAATCGAATTCGTTCTGCCACTGCGGCGGCAACCAAATTCGATGCACCTGGTAACACGATTAAAAACGCATCACTTTCAAAACGACCTAGTGCATCAAATGGCCGGATGCAAGACCGCATGCGACTGGCAACTTTCAGCAGAAATCCGTCACCGATGCTGCCACCAAAACGATCTTTTAAATTTTGATATTGATTAATACTAATGTATAGAAGTGATAATGGTTTATCCGCTTTTTGGCAGCGCTCAAGCTCCAAACCTAAAGAACGCGCAATCGCCGCGCGATTCCACATTCCTAATACCGGATCGAGCAATGCATCGCGTTTAAGATTTCTAACTTGCTTTACTAATTCGGCGTATTGCAACTTCAAAGCACCCATGACCAATTCACGTTCGACCATGACAGCGAGGTCAGCGAATAATAGCCGCGACTCATCGTCAAACGCGTGCTCTACATAATCAATCAGGTAAATACAACCGACACATTGATCTTGCACGTCAAAGATGGGATGCTGAGCACAAAAAACGATACGCGGTTCACCCTTAACGGAAGGATGATCCGCATAGTCCTCTTCAAAATTTAAATTATTAAAGACTCGAATTTCGCTACAAAAACCAAGCGTATCGCAAAACGCGGCCTCGATCGACACCATGGACTGTTCGCTACGATCAAAGCGATCTCGCAAATTGCCAAAACTGACTATGCAATTAGCAACACCAAACAAACGAATCCCAAGACGCTCAAACCGCGTCACTTTTGCCTCATATTTATCAGGATCTGTCCTAGAGTTCCCTGATCCATCTAAAAACAAATCCATACGACTAGCACCTTCTAATGGTATCGCCATTGCATGCTCCGTATTTAAGACTTCGGTTCAAACGACTTGGAATGAAATCGCACTTATTCTGCGCGATAGTTCGGCGCCTCTTTCGTGATCTGCACATCATGCACGTGAGACTCGCGCATACCCGCCGAAGTAATTTCGACGAACTCTGCCTTATCATGCAAATCTTGAATGGAAGCGCAGCCGCAATACCCCATAGATGAGCGTACGCCACCCACCATTTGATATAAAATCGCCAACACACTTCCTTTGTACGGAACACGCCCTTCAATACCCTCCGGCACTAACTTATCAGCATTATTGGCAGCATCTTGGAAATAACGATCCGCCGATCCATCTGCCATGGCACCCAAGCTACCCATACCGCGATAAGATTTATAGCTACGCCCTTGGAATAAAATCACCTCGCCAGGGGCTTCTTCGGTACCAGCAAACATACTACCCATCATGACAGTTGAAGCGCCTGCAGCCAATGCTTTGGAGACATCACCAGAATAACGAACACCACCGTCCGCAATGCATGGCACACCTGTGCCGCGCAAGGCATCTGCAACATTAGCGATTGCGGTAATTTGAGGAACACCAACACCGGCCACGATACGAGTCGTACAAATCGACCCTGGCCCGATGCCGACCTTTACAGCATCTGCGCCATGTTCAACCAAAGCTAATGCCGCTGCCGCAGTCGCAATATTGCCGCCGATGACTTCAATGTGCGGATATTTGGTTTTAACCCAACGAACACGATCGAGCACACCCTTGGAGTGACCATGTGCCGTATCAACTACGATCACATCGACACCAGCTTTGGCCAGCAAATCGATACGCTCATCATTATCAGCACCAACACCAACAGCAGCGCCGACACGCAATTTACCTAAACTGTCTTTGGAAGCAAAAGGATGTTCTGTCGACTTTTGAATATCTTTCACGGTAATCAAGCCGCGCAGCTCGAAAGCCTCATCCACAACCAGAACTCGCTCCAAGCGATGCTTATTCATCAAACGTTTTGCTTCACTTAAATCGTCACCCTCTGTCACATAAACCAATTTTTCACGCGGAGTCATTTTGGCACGAACTTCAGCATCCAATTCTTGCTCAAAGCGTAAATCGCGGTTAGTAATAATGCCAACCACAGTTTTTCCTTCAACCACAGGAAAACCGCTAATACCGTGTTGCTGACTTAAGGCGATCACATCTCGGATCGTTGTTGTCGGCGCTATCGTAATCGGATCCCGTAAAACACCTGATTCAAAACGTTTCACCTTAGCGACTTCACGAGCCTGCTCTTTTGGCGTCAAATTTTTGTGAATAATCCCTATGCCGCCTTCCTGTGCCATTGCGATCGCTAAGCGAGCTTCCGTCACAGTATCCATCGCAGCGGATACAAGTGGTATATTCAGTTTGATATTACGTGTCAAATTCGTCGCAAGAGAGGTATCTTTTGGGAGAATATTTGAGTAAGCTGGGACGAGCAACACATCATCGAAAGTGAGTGCTTTTTGAAGAAGACGCATAGTGTTTCCTATAGGCGCAAAAGCAAATTATACAGAAAACTTGCCGTTACGTCTTGTTCCGTGTAAAACTCTTTTAAAATTTCGTGTTTCTGCATCAATTTAATATAATTTAGCCATTA
>JAYVHZ010000261.1:0-1612 GCA_043770645.1 Undibacterium sp.
TGCTAGCGTCAACATGTGTTTGAATAATTGATGCTTCGGCCGCTGATAATTTACTTGGTTTGTCGAGCAGCGCGTCTGGCATCTCCAGTTTGCCGATATCGAGCAGAAGTCCGATAAATCCCAACTCAATCAACTGTTGTTTGGAAAACCCAATATGTCGTCCCAAGGTCAACATATACACAGAAACTTTTAGTGCATGAGAGACCACGCTCATATTTTCTGAACGCATTCTTAACATCCACATCATCGCTGAGGGATTAGAAATCACACTATCCGTCAGTATTTGCACCGTCGGCAAAACTTCTTTGAGTTCTAAGGACTGCATATTGCGCAAGTCCTGATGCAATTTACTGATCAAACTATTGGCTTTTTCAACGACCTCTCTGGCACGATGCAATTCATCCGCCATATTGACCTGATCTCGATAGTGGACTAAATGGATTCCTTCCGGAATATATTCAGGACGGTGCATTTTATGTTTAGGCTTCTTAGGTCGATTCCACAACGAGCGATGCAAATGCCGACCTTGCTCACTCCAGCGTAGCCAGCGCTCCCACCAATTCAGATCCGCCAAACTGGCATCTCGTGGTTCCATACCTTGCATCATGGCAGCGAATCGCTTATTGGCGGCGATATGTGTTCTACTCAAAAGATGGCTATGGGTTTCCGCTACCGTTTGGTTTTGATCCTGCTCAAGCTGTGCAAACTCGACTGCAACATTGGGTACCGTTTTACGGTGGTGTAAAGTTTTCTTGTGATGATGGTGACGTAAGCGCTGTACCGTCGCATAGTCAGATTTGGTGAATTTTTTGTGTAGCCACCCAACCACTCTGTCCAAATGGTTTTGATGCGCATTCATCTCTGCCCGTCGCCCCAAAGCACTACGTCCATTCAACTGTTTTTGCCCTTGCGGTTTTGCCACATACAGACTATCAAAAGGCAGATGGACTAGCGCATGTTCGTTACTACGACGTGGATCGATCACCACTTCTTTGACCAAACCTTGCAAGGTCTTTAGATCCAACACCTCACTTAGCAAAAAACCTTGCAACATGAAAGGTGTTTGCGCCCAAGGTCGATCCAATTCGATAACGAACATCCCGAGACGTAAATCATCAATACGGATGCGTAATGCTTCACATAATTGATGCGTTTTATAGGCCACGAGCGAATCACTTTTTTAAAGTTGGATCAATCATACGCACCTCAACTTGTTGTAGTTTTGCGTATAGCCCTAATCATAGCGACTTTATGCAATCAGACGCGCGATAGACGAAAAAAACCCGCAAAATTCAAACTAATTGCGGGTTTTTTCCTACACAAATCGACAAATTATTTGGATTTAAGGCTTTCATCTAAAGCAAGCATAACGGTACCGGCAAGCGACTAAGTTTGCGCGCGCCGCGATACAGCCTATGATTCGGGTTTAATGAAATCACTCTCCTTGGACTGATAAATAGTCTCGACGTACTTTTGCGGATTGCGATCAATCAATAAGAACTAGGAAGATTGCACTCAAATCAATATGCGATGACCGCGCTTGAAGGTATGCATGACATCATTAACACGCTAGTTTGACTTAAGTCAGCCATCGCCCTATTCGATCTCAAAC
>JAYVHZ010000262.1:0-10699 GCA_043770645.1 Undibacterium sp.
TCGGGTGACAAACTACCATTTAGCTACAACCCAAAAACCGCATGGTTTGCCTCCGCTAACGAATTGAATCTACCTAAAAATTATCCTTATCAACAAAGAAAAATAGGCTTTGAATGGCCACACCCTGCTCGCTATCAACGCATCGCTGATGTGCTATCCCAAGACAAGAAATTTTCTATTGAAGATACCATGCGTCTGCAAAACGATATGCTGTCGCTTCCTGCCAAACGCTTAGTCGGATTATTGAAGACAATCAAAAGCACGGAGGACACAATCCTAAAAGCGCAACAATTACTCAGCAACTGGGACTATGTTGAGTCGGCAGATTCGGCCGCAGCAGCCCTATTCCAGATCTGGCTAACACAAACACTAGCACCGAGCTACAAAGACATCATGCTCAGCAGTCAAGCAAATCTGGTCACGACCATGCCAGACATGACGCGCATGCTTGATAACCTAGATAGTTTCAATCACTTCCCGCCGCAATTCGGCGACAATCCACAGCAAGCACGCAGCACCCGTGACGCCTTACTGATGACTAGTCTTAGTAAGGCTTACCAAAGACTAGAGCGATCACAAGGTACTGATAGTAAAAACTGGCGCTGGGGGAATCTGCAAAAAACCTACTTCGCACATCCATTTTCAAAAATGCTGGATAACACCTCAAAAAACCAATTTGATATAGGCCCTTTACCGCGCGGAGGCAGTGCGTACACGGTCAATCAATCCAGTTACCGATTGACCGACTTTGTACAATTCAACGGCGCTTCGTTTCGCGTAGTCGTAGACGTTGGCAATTGGGACAATTCACGCGCGATCAATGCGCCTGGACAATCAGGCGACCCAGCCAGTCCGCATTATCGCGATCTGGCGGAAAAATGGGCTAAGGGTGAGTATTTTCCTTTGTTATATTCGAAAGAAGCGATTGAGGTGAATACTTTGCAACGCTTTGATTTGCTGCCTGTGAAGTAGCTGGCATCCTTGTTTTATACATCGTAGTTTCATGAGGAAATTCGCATTTATTTGGTCAGTACCAAGGCAAACAAGGCTTTAATTCGAAATTTTCACCTTGTTCAGTGACTTAACATGGAACACCAAGCGAAACCAAAAAAGAGCTGCCACGCAAAGCAGGAGAAGATAAACACTTTCCCAACTTTGTGGCAAAAGTGATCGCCCTACTTTGGTCGAAAAAATCACTGTGGCGATGATTGCGAAGCCACAGAGAAAACGAATGAAAAGTACAAACCCTATTGAATTAATCCGCTCGAAAAACTGAATCCCATGATCACCGCCATTCACACGAAAAGCGATGCGTACGCCAATCATCGCGATAATCGCTTGAAGTACCCAATGCAAAAACGTGACACCAATCTCGAACAAATCTGGATCGTTGTATCCGAAACTAGGCAATCCTAAAGCCAAACATACGATAGAAACATTCGCGATCAAATATGGTATCGCCCATCCTACCTGTGTGTTGTTGAGTTCAAGTTGCTGTTTTAGTTTGGATATGCGAAAAATATGCATGGTGATTGCCTGGAAAACTGAATAAATAAAGTACGTTAAAAATTTATAGAGATGAGCGTCAATCCATGCGACCACAACACGAATTATCTACGTCCAAAAAAGTAAAACAAACGATCCAAAAATTGTGATCCATAGACGTAAGACCCGATCGCACCGATTAGCGTACCCAACACCACTAACAAGAAATACATCCAAGTTGCTGACCCAAAAGACTGCTTAAACAAGAAACCAAGCACAAGTGCCACCGCAACCAGAGAAATCAAACCGCCTGCAATTGCATCCATGAGTTTATGTACCTCATCTCTGTCATCGTGATTTTCATTGACATGGAGGTCTTCAAAGTCGGCGTTTGTAAGTGCAGGCAGGGTGTCTCGATGCGACATTTTGGATTGCGATTGAAGATCAACACGCGCGACTTCAGTCCGTTCACGCACTGAGTCAGATGTTGAACTCGTCGCTTTATCCGACAACAAAAATTCGGATGGAAGAACTGCAGCACAATACAAGCAATGAGAAACTCTGCGGTTCAAAACCGCTTTGTCGCAAACTGGACATCGATACTTTATGAGTAAATCATTCATCACTAGTTGTGGCTGGTCATTTATAGTCATGTTCTGAATCAATACTCAGAGAGCAGTTAACAAAACGGTTCTGCATTATACACATATGACTTTGCACAAAATCAACTTCCTATCCAGCGACGACACCGTCCTTTCGCAACGAAAAATCCATATAAGAATATACCCTTAAATTCTTTTGAATTAAGCGTGGACTAGCTTATCCTCAATGTCCATCTTGGAACCCTATTGCAATGAGGATCTTATGCCAATTTTTCTGAACAATGCCGATTCCATCGGCCGTACGCCTTTAGTTAAACTCAATCGTATTAGCGACGGCGCCGGTGCGACCATCCTCGCGAAAATTGAGGGGCGTAATCCAGCTTACTCAGTCAAATGCCGTATCGGTGCGGCTATGGTTGCGGATGCCGAGGCTCGTGGCTTGCTTGGTCCAGGTAAAGAATTGATTGAGCCAACTAGTGGCAACACCGGTATCGCATTAGCCTTTGTCGCGGCGGCGAAAGGGATACCTTTGACTCTGACGATGCCTGAAACCATGAGCATAGAACGTCGTAAATTGCTGGTCGCCTATGGTGCCAAGCTGATCTTGACAGAAGGCGCAAAAGGTATGAATGGCGCGATTGCGAAAGCCGAAGAAATTCGCGCCAGCGATCCTGAACGCTACGTCTTGTTACAGCAATTCAAGAATCCTGCCAATCCCGCGATTCATGAGAAAACGACTGGCCCAGAAATTTGGAATGACACCGAGGGTGCCATCGATATTTTTGTCTCTGGCGTTGGCACTGGCGGCACGATCACCGGCGTGTCGCGCTATATCAAACAGACGCAAGGCAAAGCGATTCAAACGGTGGCAGTAGAGCCAACTGCTAGTCCTGTGTTGACCCAAAAGCGCAACGGACAGGAGATCAAACCTGCCCCACACAAGATTCAAGGGATAGGCGCAGGTTTTGTGCCTGATGTATTGGATCTATCACTGGTCGATTTGATTGAACAAGTCAGCAATGAAGAAGCGGTCGAGTATGCACAACGACTGGCGAAAGAAGAAGGTATTTTGGCAGGCATTTCTTGTGGTGCTGCAACTGCGGTTGCAGTGCGTCTCGCGAAATTACCCGAAAACGCTGGCAAAACGATAGTCGTGGTTCTGCCTGATTCAGGCGAACGCTATTTGAGCTCTATTTTGTTTGATGGCTATTTTGATGCGAACGGTGTTGCCATCAAAGCTGACTGAAATAAGCCGATGTTTTTGTGCCTACCCTTGACCACGTTCAGGTGCCTTCAGGGGTAGGATAATTTCAAAGCTAGTACCCGCACCAAGTGTGCTCTTGACTTGCACACTACCGCCTAGCACAGAGTTAATGATGTTGTAGCAGATGTGCAAGCCTAAGCCACTTCCACCTTGCCCTAATCGTGTGGTAAAAAACGGATCAAATATACGACCGAGATTGGCTTCGCTGATGCCCTGTCCATCATCACTAAAGAGCAAACGCACTTGCCTATCATTAATCAACTCTGCCTTGAGTCGCATTTCACCGTGCTTGCGTCCATCAAACGCATGAACAATGGCGTTCATGACGAGATTGCTTAACACTTGTCCAAATGGGCCAGGAAAACTATCCAGATAGATGTTATTAGGCATATCGATATGCAAGCTATGTTCATCCCGCTTAATACGATTGGAAATGGTCAATGCCACCTCTTCACTCACCGTTTTTAGATTGAACTCCCGCCTTTGATCGGAGACTTGATCGACAGCAATTTGCTTAAAACTAATGATAAGATCAGAAGCCACTGACAAATTTCTTACGAGTAAATTACTTGAAGTCTCGGTCGCGTGAGCAAAAATTTCAAGGCTGGAGCGACGCATTTTTCCCGTTTCAACTTCAGCCAAAAATTTACCGCTCATTTCTTGCATGGTGCTGGCGGTGAGTAAGCTATTTCCTAGTGGCGTATTGAGTTCATGTGCGACCCCAGCAACGAGGGAACCCAAGGCTGCGAGTTTTTCTTGCTCGACCAATTTGGCTTGCGTTAATTGCAGATATTGGTAGGCGTCCGCATTGTCGAAAGCGACTGCGGCATAGGCAGCGAGTGTGCGCAGGATATCGAGATCACGTGAGTCAAATGCTTGTACTTTATCGCTCTGAATACCAAGCACACCGATCACTTTAGACTTGATAATCATCGGTACAAAAATTCCTGACCGGGCGCATGGTGCATCGTTGCCGTCGACTTGACGCAGTTGTTGACGTAATGATTTTTCTCGATTCACACTGTCGAGATTTCGACTATCAAACTGATATTCATCAATCTTAATTTCACTTGCCGTAAGAACACAACGTGCGCTTGGCTGTTCGGGCGCGTCGAGGCTGCGTTGATACGCTTCAATCGATTGACCGTGCGCCATCGCAAACACAAAATCAATCTGACGAGCATCCCAATTCACCATACCGACACCAAAAGACATCGCAGGAACTAGTCGGTTTACGTGCTGATACAAGACCTGTTGGATGGTTGCCGTGTCAAGACTAGCGGTAATTTCCCGACCGATTTCACTGAGTAAAGCAATGTCCTTGCGGGCTTGTTCGGCAAATACTCTTTGTTCAACAGCTTCACTGGTTCGCTCGGCGACCTCGTGCTCCAAGTAGGTTTGATTTGATCTGAAACTCTTAACGCGCAAACGATACACGATCACGAGCATTGCCAGTCCGATGAAAAACAAACTGACGTACCACCACCAAGTACGCCAAAACGGGGGTAATACTTCTACCTCGATCAATAGTGTTGAGTCGCTCCAAACGCCGTCTGGGTTAGCCGCCTTCGCAAACAAGCGATAGCGTCCTGGGTTTAAATTGGTATAGGTCGCCGTTCCTTGTTCCGCAAGTCCAAAGATCCAGTCATCATCAGAGCCTTCAAGTTTCCACGCATAACGATTTTGACCGCGATTAAAATACTGTAGTGCTGACAACTGAAAACTCACCATAGTATGTTTATGCGTCAATCGTATTTTTTTTGCCAGATGCAGCGCACCTGTGATACCGAGCTCTTCCAGACTTATATTATCTAAGCTGTTTTTTGTATTGACTCCCAGTAAATTGATCCACTCACGATCACTCTCGCTCGATACTTTTTGTTGTGAATTATCGGTTGCCACCATCGGCTTGTGCTCGTCATTTCTAATCATGCGAGACGCTTGTAAGGATCGGTTAAATAAGAGAATATCGCTCAGCACGACTTTCGGCGCGAGTAAATTGTCACGTAACTCTTCGGGTTTAAAGCGGATCAATCCTTTCGTGCCAAAATAGAGACTTCCATCGGGACCACGTGCGCTCGCACCAAAATTAATGCCCGCACCAAAGTGGGTTAGCGCCGGATAAAATCGAGCGCTATTTTGTTCTGGGATTAAGCGAGTTAATCCCAAATCATTACCTAGCCATATTTCTCCATTGAGTGCATCGTGCAAGGAATCAAACCCACCTTGCGGCATATTTTTTGCGCCCGACCAAGAGTGTAAATCCCATGCACCATTTTTTTCTCTTAAATCAAACAAGCCAAGTTCAGTCGCCAGCCAAATACGGTTTTGTAGATCTTGCCGGATCACCCCAATTGCTAACTTATCCGGTTCCGCCACAAGCGTACTTGCCTGAATAACGCTCTGAAACATAGATAATTCCGGGCGCCACAAATATAAACCACCTTTAGTGCCAACCCATAGTCGCCCGACCGAATCAATCAATAAGCTGTCGACGACATCGTGTCCGAGCGCGCCTCTTTGTTGACTATCGGTGCGATAAACTGTCACTTCGTAGTTCGCTAAGACATCGCGCCCTAGTGCCTCTTTTATTTGATATAAGCCCAAGGCACTGCCAACCCACAAATTGCCGAACTTATCTAAGGCCATCGAACTAATTGATGCACCGGCAGCAAGTTGATTTTTCAGATTAATCTCTTGACTGCGCTTACGGTGTGGATCGAAGACAAACAATCCACCATCCCCTCCTATCCAGAGTTTGCCATCTGGGGATAATAATTGCGATTTTATTTTCGTTAATGGCATTTGACTTGCAGGGACTTTGTGAACCTCCCCATTGTCCAAATTCAGGCTTACTAGTCCGTCACTATACGTACCGATCCAAGCCATGTGTTCAGAGACAAAACTCATCGCCATCGCGATCGGTGACGCTAGATTTTTGCCCCCCACGGATTCATTTAAATACAAGCTAAAACGTTTGCTGCGCAAGTCAGCTTGCGATGCCCCTCCATCGCTCGTTCCAACCCATAAACTACCATTACTGTCTTGCGTTAGACTTTGGATTACTCCGGAGCTTAAACTACTAGTGATGGCTCGGCTATGCACATAATGCTCTAATTTTTTACTTGCACTGTTCCACTTACTGATGCCACTTTGACCTCCTTGGCCTATCCAAATAGCATTATCATTATCTCGAAAAAGAGACCGAACTAAACCAGAACGCAAATCAAACTGTTGACGAAGAGGATCAGGCTTTACAGTCGTTTTTTCCAACTTCCATATTTGCAAACCTTTTTCCATGCCTACCCAAAGTCTTTGTTCAGCATCTAAGGCCAGGCTACGTACTTGGTAATCAACAGGACTATTGGATCCCGGGGCAAGTTCTAAAGTGCTAAAAACCTGTTGCAATTGTCCATCCTGATCAATATGCGCAACTTGATTTCCTTGCCCCAGCCAAACCCCTCCATGGGTATCGCTAACGATCACGAACACTCGCCCTTGCAAGCGCTTATCGCTAGATTGCCAGACAGAAAATTGGCGTGTAGTCGTATCAAACTGATAGAGACCGCCAAACATCGCGACCCATAGTTTTCCATTTGGACCGGCGGCAATCCCACTCACTCGTCGGTTTTGCAGACTTAACTCGGCGGGCATTACTTGCCTTTGAATTGTTTCAGTGTGTAAATCTAGGCGATCAAATCCTGAACGAGTCCCTATCCAAAGGACATGATCACGATCTTCCAGCAATGCAGTCACCAAGGGGTTGCTGATACTAGCCTGACTTTTACCGTCAAATTCGAATTTTTTTATTTGCCGGCCATCATAACGTGCTAGGCCATTGGCAGTGCCCATCCACATAAAACCCTGAGTGTCTTGCAGAATGCTCATCACACTACTACTTGGCAAACCATGTTCTTGGGTAAGATGACTGAATCGCAAAGATTGAATTGAATCGGCATGGACAGACGATGCGAGGAGTAAAGTGAATAGAATCACTATCGCACGGTCACATATCCATCGTAGAAAGTAGGGAGGCCAAGCCCCCGGACGCAAGGAAGGGCAAGCAAAGTTAAGCGCAGCATGTAATGAGCAAGCATCGCTATTCATTGAACTGCCTTGTCAGTATTGCCTATCGGGCTAATGGGCTAAAGTCGCTCTCGACATCGACATATCAAGAGCGCCGCAAGTGTAAACTCAAGTGTAATGCATTGTAGGCTGTATTTAAGAACTATGAAACTATTGACCTGTTGACTTGCCAAAATTACGACATACGCACTATCCAAAGTCTTTGAAAGTCTCTAAATCAATTTGGACCGACTGATCACCACCCGACATCCAAATTTGTCCATCTTGGATGGTGCACTGCAATTGCATGGTGCGCTCGGCTAATTTGGAAAGCTCTTGGCTGGTCTCGGAGGCAATATTTTTCACACACAAATTTTTTGCACGATCTAAGCGACTATTAATTTGCTTCCACCAGATAGAGCTGGCATGGGCGAAGCTATAAACAACTACTTGTTCTGCACGACCACAGGCTTTTAACAAACGACGGTCATCTGGTTGCCCGACTTCGCCCCATAACAAAATCGCATCGGTGTAATCCTTTTCCCAGAAGTCTGGTTCTTCAGTATCAGAAATTCCCCGACCGAACGCCATACGTTCACTTGCGTGAATTGCAAATGCCAAAACCCTCACCATCATGCGTTCATCCGTCTCTGACGGGTGACGGGCGATCGTTAAATTGTGGTCGGCATAATAGCCTCTGTCCATGTCAGAAATATTCAGTTCTGCTTTATAAATTGTCGATTTCAGTGCCATTGATAGTCTTTGCGTTTCAAAAAATTATTTAAATACAACAGTCTTGTGACCGTTTAACAAAATACGATGTTCAACGAAATAATTGACTGCACGGGCAAGCACCACGCATTCAACATCTCGCCCTATCGCGGTTAATTTTTCAGGGTTCATTGCATGATCAACTCGCTCGACATCTTGTTCAATAATCGGGCCTTCATCCAAATCACCGGTAACAAAATGCGCGGTTGCACCGATCAATTTCACGCCACGGTCATGCGCTTGATAATATGGCTTAGCGCCTTTAAAACTAGGTAAGAAAGAATGATGAATGTTAATCGCGCGTCCATTCAATGCCTGGCACATATCATTTGACAATATTTGCATGTAGCGTGCTAACACCACGAGTTCTGCTTGAGTCGTGTTAATGACATCCAACACTTTTTGCTCTTGTAATTGCTTCTCGTCTGCACTCGCCCCGGTCGCTAAAGGCAAATGATGGAAGGGAATATTGTAACTAGCAGCTAACTGATAAAAATCCGTGTGATTAGAAACGATAGCCTTGATTTCAACTGGCAACAAACCACTTTTATAACGGAATAATAAGTCATTTAAACAATGACCAATTTTCGACACCATCAAGACCATACGTGGCTTGTGGTGAGCATCGTGCAGCTGCCATTCCATTTGCCAAGACTGCGCGATTTCGGCAAACTCACTACGCAACACATCATCAGCGATGCTGCTATCTTCCAAAGAAAAGTGAACCCGCATAAAGAACAATTGCGAATGCGCATCACCAAACTGTGCAGAATCGATAATATTGCAACCATGAGTCGCCAAAAAACCGGAAACGCTGTGAACAATGCCACGTTGATCGGGGCAGGATAAGGTCAAAATGTATTCTGGGCGCATAAATTTCAGAGAAAATTCAGAAAATGAAGTAAAACAAGGTAATCAGAGAAAAAATTCGAACCCGCATTGTCTCACGTCAAAGACCTAATTTGCCTCTGCACCATCAGCAAATAAAAGCACAGTCGTACTTTTTAAGTTATAGTCGCTGTGCTTTTTTCATTTCAACCGGAGTTTATGCCATGTCAAACAACGCTCTCAATCACCAAATCCGTCTAGCCGCCCGACCTGTTGGTTTTCCCAAGGAAAGCGATTGGCAACACACAATAGAACCTCTGCGCGAACTGAATGAAGGAGAAATTCAGGTAAAGACTCTCTACCTATCAATCGACCCAGCGATGCGCGGCTGGATGAATGGTGGTAAGTCTTACATTCGTCCAGTAGAGATCAATGAGGTAATGCGGGCAGGCGGTGTGGGTATCGTGGTCGCATCAAAATCTGAAAAATATCAAGTCGGTGATCATCTCAGTGGTAGTCTCGGCGTGCAAGAATATTGGACAGGAATGGCGAATGATAAATATGCGGGCTTCTATAAAATCGACCCCAAATTAGCACCCTTGCCCAGCTATTTAAACGCACTCGGCATGCCTGGCATGACAGCCTATTTCGGTCTACTCGATGTCGGTCAGCCTCAAGCCGGCGAGACCGTAGTCGTATCGGGTGCAGCTGGCGCGGTGGGTCAAACTGTAGGACAAGTGGCGAAACAACGGGGCTGTCGCGTGGTCGGCATCGCAGGTGGCCAAGGGAAATGCGATTTTGTTGTCAATGAGCTCGGATTTGATGCCTGCATCGACTACAAGGGAGGCTCGGTCAAAGAGGGTTTAAAGCAGCATTGTCCCAAAGGCGTCGACATCTATTTCGATAATGTCGGGGGCGATATTCTCGACACTGTGCTCACCCATATCAACATGAAGGCCCGAATCATTATTTGCGGTGCGATTTCGCAATACAACAACACCAGCGCCATCAAAGGCCCATCGAATTATCTCTCACTCTTAGTCAATCGCGCCAAGATGGAAGGTATTGTCGTGTTCGATTATGTCAATCGTTATCCAGAGGCGATTCAAGAAATGAGTACTTGGATGGCGAGCGGGCAGTTTCATACGCGTGAAGACATCGTGCAAGGCTTAGACAAGTTTCCAGATGCACTAATGATGCTGTTTGAAGGTAAAAATTTCGGAAAGCTTATTTTGCAAGTCAACCCACAGCACTTCGGTTTGAAGTAAGCAAATATTGAATGATTTCGCATCCACAAACCTGACCAAATTCATCAAGCTTACGTCCCCAAGCCAAACCGACTGTCTCATTAATACATGTCTTCTAATAAGACATTGCCAGCACTATTTCTACTGTGTAATATGAACTCGGGATGTTTTGACGCAAAGCAATTTTGGTCAAGGTGAGGTCTTATGAAAAGCATTTCTGCTCAGCGTTGCTTACAGATGCAGAGAGATTTCGCGTTTGTTCGCGACTTCTGGATCCCAGCTTGTTCACGATTGAGATTTCAGATACTGCTCGCACTCACGATCTCCTTATTCGGTTCACATTCAGCCTTAGCGGCAGAAATGCCAAGCGAGGAGGAATCACCCGTCAAGCTTAGTGGATTTGGCACCATAGGTATTAGCTACAATACTGAACGTCG
>JAYVHZ010000263.1:0-3144 GCA_043770645.1 Undibacterium sp.
GAAAAACCCGATGGGACAACATCCGATGTTTTCTGCAAACTTTCCAAATCCTAAAGGCGGCATTGTCAAAATTGACGTCGCTAGCCTTTATGATGTGGAGAGAAAATTACGTGCTTTATTAGCTAATGATGTCCCAGTCAAGACGAAGTTAACGCCTTTTACTTATCTAGGAACTAATTTTGAAGGGGTATTATATTGCACCAAAGGAACCAACGAATTTGTGGTGCAAGAAACACGCGATCTATTTGGAATGGAATCAAAGGTGATCGTTCGGAGTGCCGAGTATTTTATTCAATTGTTACAATGAATTCATTCACACCAATGTGGTAATCATGTCTATTACTCCTGACCCTAAAGACACAAAGGAAACACATGTCGGCCTCGTTAAGCAATGAACAAATTGAGGAGCGGTATTTTCTACTTGGACAAGTAGAAATTATTAGTACCCTAAATGAACTTGCCCACAGACGCGAACCGGTTTCGGTCTACTTTAATGGTGGTCAAAATTTCATTTTGAGTCTGATTTTATCAGCTCGTCCAGACGGATTAGTGTTTGATTTGGGTGGCGATCCCAAATCAAATGCCTTGCTTGAAAAAGCACCACAATGTGTCTTCATGGCTTTTCCCGATGGCATACGAGTGCAATTTACTGGACTCGAACCACAACGCTTTACATGGGGCGACGAAGATGCTTTTTGGGTCCCGGTACCGACAAAAATCATTCGTCTACAAAGACGCGAAAGTTTTCGCAATCTGTTGCCGATAGCAAATCCATTCCGAGCGAAACTTAGCGATATAGAGGGCGACTTGATTGGCAACTGGGCTATGCGTGATCTTAGCGTAGGTGGATTCGGCATTGTCATTGATGGCGAACCCAAGTTTAAAATTGGCGACACCGTCAATCAAGTGTGGATTACGTTATCGCCAAAAAGCAATCTGCATTGCCCTGTAATCGTCAGGCATATTACCCAAATCGATAAGAGCAAAGGAACTCGATATCAAATCGGCTTTAGCTTTGTTGATCTGCCGCGTGCCATGGACATAGCCTTACAGCGTACGATTATTCATATCGAATATGAGCGTCGTCGCTTACTCGGAAAATAGCGGTACACAATGCCCCAAACTTCACTCTTTGACGCAACAGAAGGTGGCGAACACATCGTACTCAAGGATGCCAGTTTGTCTTATTTTGCGGCATTTTATACGCCAGCAATAGCAGATGAATTATTTCATTGTTTAAAAACGGATACACCTTGGCGCCACGAGCAAGTACAAATCGCCGGACTGCAGCGCCTACAACCTCGTTTGAGTGCTTGGTATGGTGATGCCGACGCGGCTTACACCTATTCTGGATTGCATCTACACCCACTGTCCTGGAGCGGGACTTTACTTCGTGTTAAGCGAGAGATTGAACTGCGCAATCCTTTTCTCCTGCCTTTGCGCTTCAATAGCGTCTTTCTCAATTATTACCGAGATCAACAAGACAGCATGGGATGGCATAGCGACGATGAACCTGAGCTTGGACCACAACCGGTGATTGCCTCTCTGAGCTTGGGTTGTAATCGCGTTTTTGCACTCAAACATAAACACCATAAAAGCTTACAATACAAAATTCCTTTGGCGCATGGTAGTCTGTTGATCATGGCAGGCGATGCTCAAAGGCATTGGCTTCATGCGATAGCCAAAGAAGATGAAGTTTGTCAGCCACGCATCAATTTAACCTTCCGCACTATTTTTCCTTCACCGACCGCTTAGTTTCCAATAACTGGCCCAACTTTTCGTTACTCACCGATTCATTTCCGCCGTTCACCGAATATGGCATGACTTCTCAAAAGCCATGTTTTATCTTATCGATGTGGCGCAGCATCTTGTACGCCAAAGCGAATACAGCACCAAACATTGAGATTCATTGAGAGTCATTGAAACAAACAGAAAGGAAACATCATGTCCGACCAATCCGTAGTCAAACGTGGTAAAAACAAAGACAGCTTCAGCTTCGGCATCATCCTAATCGTACTCGGCGGCTTCTTTTTGTTCGACCGTCTCGATGTAATCGATGCTCGTGATTACTTTAAATATTGGCCAGGTTTAATCGCACTGTCCGGTGTAATTTGCGTGGTTCGCGCTAAAGGTATAGCCGATGTACTTGACGGTTTTATGCAAATAGGTATCGCCGCTTGGCTGTATGCCATCACCCAACATTTATACGGTCTGACATTTAGCAATAGCTGGCCACTGTTTGTTATTGCAATCGGTTTGAACATGGTGATTAAGCATTTCGCCGACAACCAAAAAACCTAATTACTAGCGACAGCCTAATAATTCAAACACAGCAAATTCGCCATCATAAGGACAAGTTCATGAAAAACGTCAACCCACAACAGCGCTTAATTCTCGGTGCAGTCATCGTCATCATTGGCGCTTTAGCGCTACTCGATAATTTACGAATCTTTAATACTCGCGATTTTTTACAATTCTGGCCTACTGTTTTTCTGGTTGCTGGTGCCATCAAACTATCTCAGGCGAATTCCCAATCTGGCTTCATTATTGGCGGGGGATTAATCGCAGCTGGAACGATTACCACTTTAAACAATTTGGGAATCATTCATTTCCGTATGCGTGATTGGTGGCCTTTACTCATGATAGGCGCAGGTTTTTTAGTCATATTCAAAGACAAAGCCTCAAATATCTTTCACGGACTCCAACGCAACACCGTTCCGAATACAAACGACTCAACACTAGATATTGTTGCGATCATGAGTGGCCATCAAGGGAATATTGCTTCCAGTGATTTTCGTGGCGGTGCGGTTACAGCGATCATGGGTGGTGCCGAACTTGACCTGCGTAATGCAGTGATTCAAACTGAAGCCGTACTGAACGTCACTGCCTTTTGGGGCGGCATCACCCTCAAAATCCCAAGTGACTGGACGGTCGTGAATAACGGTTTTGCTTTCTTGGGTGGCATTGATGATTCCAGTGTGCCATCGATGAATGCCAACAAGCGTTTAATCATTACAGGCACCGCCGTCATGGGTGGTGTTGAAATCAAAAACTAAGACGCCTCATTTTCAAGCTAATTTTTAGACTCATTTTTAGAGAAAACCGAAGCAAGATGAATCCTATCTTATCCAATTTGCGTAACAT
>JAYVHZ010000264.1:0-2464 GCA_043770645.1 Undibacterium sp.
CGAATCTTGGGCAGTACAAAAAACACTAGGCTTCCCGACGATTATTCGTCCCTCATTTACCATGGGTGGAACCGGTGGCGGGATCGCCTATAACGAAGAAGAATTCGAAACGATTTGTAAGCGCGGTCTGGAAGCGTCGCCAACTAATGAGTTGCTGATTGAAGAATCTTTGATTGGTTGGAAAGAGTACGAAATGGAAGTCGTACGCGATAAAGCGGACAACTGCATCATTGTTTGCTCTATCGAAAACTTAGACCCGATGGGCGTGCATACAGGTGATTCGATCACGGTTGCGCCTGCACAAACTTTGACCGACAAGGAATACCAAATCATGCGTAACGCCTCGTTGGCGGTCTTGCGTGAGATTGGTGTGGACACTGGCGGTTCCAACGTGCAGTTCTCTATCAATCCTGCTGATGGTCGTATGATCGTGATTGAGATGAATCCACGTGTATCACGTTCATCTGCACTGGCGTCAAAGGCAACTGGTTTCCCAATCGCGAAGATCGCGGCGAAACTGGCAGTTGGTTTTACACTCGATGAGTTGCGTAACGAAATTACTGGTGGTCAAACCCCAGCATCATTCGAGCCGTCTATCGATTATGTTGTGACGAAGATTCCGCGCTTTACATTCGAAAAATTCCCGCAAGCGGATAATCGTTTGACGACGCAGATGAAGTCTGTTGGTGAAGTGATGGCAATCGGCCGTACTTTCCAAGAATCCTTTCAGAAAGCTTTACGCGGTTTGGAAGTTGGCGTTGATGGTATGAATGAAAAAACCACCGACCGCGAAGTCTTGGAAAAAGAACTCGGTGCGCCGGGTCCAGATCGTATTTGGTACGTTGGTGACGCATTCGCGCAAGGCTTTACCATGGAAGAAGTGCATCAATTGACGCGCATTGATCCATGGTTCTTGGCGCAAATCAAAGACATCATCGACATCGAGTTGTGGTTGGAAACCCAGTCCTTGGACGCCATCGATAAAGACCTGTTGTTGAAGCTGAAGAAAAAAGGTTTCTCTGATCGTCGCTTGGCAAAACTCTTGAAATCGACAGGAACAGCGCTGCGTGAAAAGCGTATTGCTTTGAATGTACGCCCAGTTTATAAGCGTGTTGATACGTGTGCAGGCGAGTTCGCGACGAAGACAGCTTACATGTATTCGACTTATGAAGATGAGTGTGAATCAGCGCCAACCGACAAGAAGAAAATCATCGTTCTGGGCGGTGGTCCAAACCGTATCGGTCAAGGTATTGAATTCGATTACTGCTGCGTCCATGCAGCATTCGCGATGCGTGAAGACGGGTACGAAACGATTATGGTTAACTGTAATCCGGAAACTGTTTCTACTGACTACGACACGTCGGATCGTTTGTATTTCGAACCACTGACTTTGGAAGATGTTCTGGAAATCGTTGATCTGGAAAAACCAGTTGGCGTGATCGTTCAATACGGTGGACAGACACCATTGAAATTGGCGCTCGAATTGGAAGCGAATGGCGTGCCGATTATCGGTACTTCGCCAGACATGATCGACGCAGCAGAGGATCGCGAACGTTTCCAAAAGATGTTGCACGAAATTGGTTTGCGTCAGCCGCCAAACCGTACTGCACGCACGGAAGATGAGGCACTCGCCTTGGCGCAAGAAATTGGCTATCCACTGGTGGTTCGTCCGTCTTATGTTTTGGGTGGTCGTGCAATGGAAATCGTGCATGAGCAACGTGATCTTGAGCGCTACATGCGTGAAGCGGTCAAAGTGTCGCACGATTCGCCTGTGTTGTTAGATCGCTTCTTGAATGACGCGATTGAAGTGGACGTTGATTGTTTGTCTGACGGCACACGCACTTTCATCGGCGGCGTGATGGAGCATATTGAACAAGCTGGCGTACACTCTGGTGACTCTGCCTGTTCATTGCCACCATACTCTTTGAAGCAAGCGACGATTGATGAATTAAAACGTCAAACTAGCTTGATGGCAAAAGGATTAAACGTGGTTGGTTTGATGAACGTGCAGTTCGCGATTCAGCAAAAAGATGGTGAAGACGTTGTGTATGTGTTGGAAGTCAATCCACGTGCATCGCGCACTGTGCCTTATGTTTCAAAGGTGACCGGTTTGCAATTAGCGAAAATTGCTGCACGTTGCATGGTTGGGCAATCTTTGGATTCTCAAGGTATTTACAAAGAAGTGATTCCATCTTATTTCAGTGTAAAAGAAGCGGTGTTCCCATTCGTGAAGTTCCCAGGTGTCGATACGATTTTGGGGCCTGAAATGAAATCGACTGGTGAAGTCATGGGCGTCGGCAAAACTTTCGGTGAAGCCTTTGTTAAATCGCAGTTGGGTGCGGGTGTTAAATTACCTCGATCCGGTAAAGTATTCTTGACGGTGAAAAATGCCGATAAGCCACGTGCAATTAATATTGCGAAGAAGTTGATCGCGATGGGTTTTGAACTGGTCGCTACCAAAGGT
>JAYVHZ010000265.1:0-3425 GCA_043770645.1 Undibacterium sp.
TGATTGCCTTTGGTCGTGGCGAATTATTTGGTGTGGGTCTTGGTGCTAGTGTAGAAAAGCTGCATTATTTGCCAGAAGCGCATACGGATTTTTTATTGGCGGTGATAGGCGAGGAACTTGGTTTTGTTGGTGTCGCAGTTGTGATTTATTTGATTTACTGGATTGTCAAACGGGCTTTTGAAATTGGTCGTCAGGCGATCGTATTAGATGCGACTTTCGCAGGTTTGACAGCCAAAGGCATCGGTATCTGGATAGGCATACAAACCTTCATCAACATGGGGGTGAATTTGGGTCTGTTACCAACCAAAGGTTTGACTTTGCCTTTGATGAGTTATGGCGGAAGCGGTGTCTTGATTAATTGTGTGGGTTTAACCCTGTTGCTCAGAATCGATTATGAAAATCGTTTGATGATGCGAGGGGGACGGATATGACAAGTAAAAATGTAATGTTGGCGGATAAGAAAAAACACTTATTGATTATGGCGGCTGGGACCGGAGGCCACATTTTTCCTGGACTGGCAATCGCTGCGGAAATGCAGCAGCGTGGTTGGACAGTGTCGTGGTTGGGAACCAAAACGGGCATGGAAGGTGAGATTGTCGCTAAACATGGCATTCCTATGGATCAATTGGATTTTACTGGTCTGCGCGGCAAAGGTTTGCAACACAGTATTAGCGGCGCGTTCAAGTTGGTAGCGGGTTTTTTTTCATGCCTACGCATCGTGAGCAAGCGTCAGCCTGATGTGGTGTTGGGCATGGGTGGTTATGTCACGGTGCCTGGTGGAGTTAGTAGTGCGTTGCTGGGGAAACCTTTGGTATTGATGAATGCTGATGCGCCGCTGTTATTGTCGAATAAAGCTTTGAAGTCGTTTGCGAAAAAACTGATGTTTGGCTTGCCTTCAAATGCAACTATGCAAGAGAAGAAATTCGTTTTTACAGGCAATCCGATTCGACGCGAAATTACTGAATTGGGAATGCCAAAAGATCGTTATGCACAGCATCAAGGGCCGTTGAGAATATTGGTTGTGGGTGGAAGTCTCGGTGCGCGAGTATTGAATGAAGCAGTACCTGATGCACTCGCATTAATTCCAGAAGAGCAGCGTCCGCTTGTGACGCACCAATCTGGCAAGCAACACGTAGAAGCTTTGCGCCAACGTTATGTCGCGCAGAAGGTGCAGGCAGAAGTTTTGGATTTTATTCACGACATGCCTCGTCGTTATGCTGAGGCGGATTTGGTAATTTGCCGTGCGGGTGCGATTACGGTGTCGGAATTGACAGCGGTTGGTGTCGCCAGTGTGTTAGTGCCTTTGGTGGCATCCAGCACCTCGCATCAAAAAGCGAATGCGGAGTGGTTGAGTCAAGCAGGTGGCGCGATTCATTTGCCACAAGCTGAATTGACCGCGCAGAAATTGGCAGAATTGATTCAGAGTATGCAGCGTGAGCGTTGTTTGCAGTTGGCACAAGCGGCCTATCAAATGGGTAAGCGCGATGCGAATCAGACGATTGCAAGGATATTAGAAGATTTAGCGCAATAAGTTTGCAGAAAATGCGTAGAGAATAATTAGGGTTAACGAGAGAATTATGAAACATAAAGTCAAGCACTTACATTTTGTCGGCATCGGTGGCTCAGGTATGAGTGGCATCGCCGAAGTGCTATTGAATCTGGGTTATGTGATTTCTGGATCCGACCTGAGTAGTAATGTTGCTTCACAGCGTTTAGCTAGTTTGGGTGCCAAGGTCACAGTTGGACATGCAGCGGAAAACATCGAAGGCGCGGATGCCGTAGTCACGTCGACTGCCGTCAAAGCAGATAATCCTGAGGTGATCGCCGCGCGCGAGAAGCATATTCCTATCGTGCCACGGGCTTTGATGTTGACCGAGTTGATGCGCTTGAAAAGCGGCATCGCGATCGCTGGTACGCATGGCAAAACCACGACCACCAGTTTGGTCGCGAGTATTTTGGCCGAGGGTGGCTTAGATCCCACCTTTGTGATTGGCGGATTACTAAACAGCGCTGGTGCCAATGCAAAACTCGGTAGCGGCCAATACATTGTGGCAGAAGCGGATGAGTCGGATGCTTCGTTCTTGAATCTGTTGCCGGTGATTGAAGTCATTACGAATATCGACGCTGATCATATGGAAACTTATGATCACGACTTCGCGAAATTGAAACAAGCTTTCATTGATTTCACTTTGCGGTTGCCATTTTATGGTGTTGCCATGTTGTGCATGGATGATGCGAATATTCGCGAGATTATGCCAAAAATTACCAAAACAATAGTGACTTATGGTTTCCATGAAGAGGCTGAAGTGCGGGCAATTAATGCCACTGCCGCTAATGGCAAAATGCATTTTACTGTGGTGCAAAACGGCTATGCCGATATGCAGGTCAGTTTGAATCAACCCGGTATGCACAATGTGCAAAATGCTTGCGCGGCGATTGCAATTGCACGTGAAGTTGGCGTTGAAGATAGCGCGACGCAAAAAGCATTAAGTGAATTTAATGGTGTTGGTCGTCGCTTTACACGCTATGGCGAAATTGCAATCGGTAGTGACGGTAGTGGCGGCAGTTTTGCCTTAGTCGATGACTATGGTCATCATCCAGTAGAAATGGCGGCAACGTTGGCGGCGGCGCGCGGTGCTTATCCTGGTCGTCGTTTGGTGTTGGCATTTCAGCCGCACCGTTATACCCGTACCCGTGACTTGTTTGAAGATTTTGTGAAAGTCATGTCGACCGCAGATGCCGTCGTTTTAGCAGAAGTGTATGCGGCAGGCGAAGCGCCTATCGTCGCTGCGGATGGTCGTGCGATGACGAGGGCTTTGCGTGTGTTGGGTAAAGTCGAACCTATCTTTGTTGAGAGCATGCAAGACATGCCTGAGGCTTTGCGCCAAATGTTACGTGATGGTGATGTCTTGATCGTGATGGGAGCAGGCTCGATTAGTACAGTCCCTGGAAAACTTGCGGGCAGATAAGTAGATAAAAGAAATTCACTGAATAAATAATTAAATTGGATGAATGCGAAATGAAAGAACTCGGCAAAGTTGGTGTGTTATTCGGCGGTCGCTCAGCAGAGCGCGAAGTTTCCATCATGTCTGGCACAGGCGTTTTGAATGCTTTGAAAAGTCGTGGCGTAGACGCACACGGTTTTGATCCGGCCGAACGTAGTCTGGCAGAGCTAGCAGCAGAAAAATTTGATCGCGTCTTTATTGCCTTGCATGGACGTTATGGTGAAGATGGTAGTTTGCAAGGTGCTTTGGAACAGTTGGGTATTCCTTATACCGGCAGCGGTGTAATGGCGTCATCGGTAGCGATGGACAAGATCTTTACTAAAAAAATCTGGCTATATCACGCGTTGACTACCCCCAAATATGCAGTGTTAAGTGTCAATACGGATTTGAGCAAAGTCGCCGATCAATTAGGTTTGCCGC
>JAYVHZ010000266.1:0-2733 GCA_043770645.1 Undibacterium sp.
ACCAATAATGCGAACGTACCCGATTGGCAATCAAACCGCCGGCAAAAATCGCCAATAAATCGGCTGGTATTGCGGTGATGGGAATCAAAGACGACAGAAGAAACATACCTATCATCGAATGTTGACTAACAAATTGCGGCATAAAAGACAAAAAGAAAATGATAGTTTTTGGATTGCTCAATTCAATCAATACACCATTCGAAAATAAGCGCCAAAACGTTTGACGAGAAAATTCTTCTCTGGTTCGAACAGTCACAGCGACGTCGCTTATCGGATTATCGACCGAAGTGGAATTGTCTACCGTAGCAACTGCCGCGCGCAAAGAATCGTAGGCCAGATAAGCCAAGTACGCGGCCCCCACGTACTTAATCAGCTGCAGCAACCACGGAAACTGCATCGCGATTACACTCAAACCTAAGGCTGCAAACAAGGCATGCATCATGCCACCAACTGCCAATCCCAATGACGAAGCTAGTCCGCCGCTAGATCCAAACTGCACACTTCGCGACAACACATATGCCATCGATGGGCCCGGTGACGCGCTTAGTAATAAACCTGCCCCAATCACGGTGAGCGTAATGCTTAATTGATCCATGTTAATTTCCCTTCCAAAAATGGATTTCGTGCTTGCTGTGCCCGCAATAATTTTGCTTCTAGAATTTTGGGCTCTTTTTCTTCACTCGCCTTCAAGCGCAGATACGAGAAATCCTGCGAGACTTGTTGCAATAAATGTTCTCCCGCGATCAAACTTACTCCATCATTTTGATGCTCGCTCACCATAGGTCGTATCACTGACTGGTAATCAAACGCTGCAAAAAATGGCATAGAAAATCGTTGATGTCCGGTATTCAGAACCCGATGGGGATTGGAACGATAACGACCACCAGAAATCACTTCCGCCATATCCCCGACATTCATCACTAATGTTCCGGGAATCGGTGGTGCATCTAGCCACTCACCACTGACATTGACTGTTTGCAGGCCAGGCATGGTTTGGTGCAAGAGCGTGAAAAACTCATAGTCCGTATGTGCGCCCATCATGCTGTGGCTATCAGCCCCACGGCAGGCAATTTGATTTTCTGGATAATGAATTAAGCGCAGTTGCGCAGTTGGCTTGCGCATCATATTGGCTAATGTATGCATACGTAGCCCTAGAGCGGCCTCTATCGTATGCGTCAGCAATTTCGCCAACTGACTAATCGCTTCGTAGTAAGTATAAACCGCCCGTTTAAAGCCCAACAAATCTGGCCAAGTATTGGGCCCATAAAAAATATTACCACGCAAAAAATCTGGATCATCCGCTGGCAATTCCAAACCGATATCGTAAGCCTCATATAAGCGCGAAGCTTCATCAGCATACAGGCCACTTTCAGCGAAGCCTACGTAACCAGAATGACGCGGTGCATTTGCAATATCGTATTGGCGCTTCATTTTTTCTGGCATCGAAAAAAAATGCATGGCAGAAGCTTGCGCCGCAGCGATCAACTCCGATCCTATGCCGTGATTTTTGAGGTAACAAAAGCCCGTATGCGCCAAGGCTAAATCTAGTGAACGAACCAAAGTGGCATCATTCGGATAGCGCCGTAGCTCAGTAAGGTCGATGATTGGAACCATGCGGTTTCCCTAATTGAAAAAGGTGCATGATATCAAAAAGAGAAAAAATATAGGAAGTATAAAAAACTAATGTTGTGTTTTCATCCAATTTGCCAATAAAGCTCGTTAGTGCTCATTAACGCGGCGGGTACACACCTCACTCCCATGGGCAGACACGAACCGGATTTCCACATCCTTACGGCACCTTGGCGACCAGGAATACAAATCACGCCATACCACTTACTTTTTAAAAATTACAAAAAATAAAAGTTACATAGCATTGATTTTATATTTTATTCAACTAAAAAAGAAAATTTAAAAAACCACTTGCATAATGAAAGCATAACGATAAACTGGCTTACATTGGATTCACACCAAAGCAATACCACTACAAAACCATAATAAACCGAAACGTGAATCTAGCCAGCTTTGCTTGCTTGGGTTATCGATCTTTGAATCAAATTCTCTGAGCTTTTTTTTCTCAGTCAGCCGACTTCGATTTACGTCTAAACACCAAGCAAACTCACAGTCATTGTGATTAAGGCAAAGAGGAGGGAATGTTTCAAAGAATGTCTGCACACAGAAGTAGCTCAAGCTATTCAGCAGCTCGTTCCTGAAATATTCAGGTTGAATCTGGAGCCGAAAGTCCAGGTAGATATCAATAATGGGGAAGACAAATGACACACACCGTAGCAATCCGGCTGGCGTTTTTAACGCTCGCCGCTAGCACTTCTATCTCGGCGTTTGCTGCAAACAACGCCACCACCACCACCACCACCACAAAAAATCCATTTACAGCCAATCAGGTAAACACCGCCATTGTGGCCGCTTGTAGTTCACCTGCGTGGAATGCAAACACCGTGTACACCGGCGGCATGAAGGCTTCTTACGATAATAAGGAATGGAGCGCCAAATGGTGGACGCAAGGGAATACACCAAGTACCAGTACCGATGGACCGTGGAAACTCATCGGTGATTGCGGTGGTGGTACCGGTGATCCTGGCTCCTCAGATCCAGTATTAACAAGCGTGCCAGTACCGACTGGCCATGCGCTATGTCGTCCCGATGGCATGATCGCGACCGCCAATACCAATACGCCCTACTGCCTGGCCTATGACAACAACGGTCGCGAAAAAATAG
>JAYVHZ010000267.1:0-2289 GCA_043770645.1 Undibacterium sp.
CTGCATGGGAATTGAGACCATCGTTGCCAAACACCGCCATCACGTCGGCATGCATCAAACCGGCTGACAACAGCTCTCGGATCACGAAAGTTGGGCCACCGGCATCTTCAAACGCATTCACGTCTGCAGTGCCGTTTGGATATACGCGTGTCAACAATGGAATCACGGAAGACAATTCATCGAAGTCTTGCCAGTCAATGAGGATGCCAGCAGCACGTGCAACGGCAATCCAGTGGATTGTATGATTGGTAGAACCGCCGGTCGCCAACAAGGCAATCACGGCATTCACGATGGTTTTTTCATTCACGACGTGACCAATAGGACGATAATCACCACCTGCTTCGGTCAGTTTCAACACTTGCTCAACCGCAGCGTCTGTCAATGCATGACGCAGCGGATCGGAAGGATGCACGAACGAGGAGCCTGGCAAATGCAAGCCCATCGCTTCTAACAACATCTGGTTACTGTTTGCCGTGCCATAGAAAGTACAAGTACCCGCGCTATGGTAGGCGGCACTCTCAGCTGCCAGCAATTCTTCTTTAGTCGCCTTACCTTGGGCATAGCGTTCACGCACTGCCGCTTTATCTTTATTTGACAAACCTGATCCCATCGGACCGGCCGGAATAAAGATCGTCGGTAAATGACCAAAGGCTAAAGCACCAATCAACAAACCTGGAACGATTTTGTCGCAAATACCAAGGCACAAAGTCGCATCGAAGGCATCGTGTGACAAGGCAATCGCGGTTGCTTGCGCTATCACATCACGCGAGAACAAGGACAATTCCATGCCAGGGCGACCTTGAGTCACGCCGTCACACATAGCAGGCACACCACCAGCAACTTGCGCGGTGGCATTGAAGCGTAAGGCCGCTTCCTTAATTTGATCCGGATAGACCGCGTAAGGCTGATGTGCCGACAACATATCGTTGTAGGCAGTCACGATGCCGATGTTCGGCTTTTGTGCCTGATTCAGCCAGATTTTGGTCTTGCTATCTGCCGCTGCATTCGCATGCGCCTGATTGGCACACGACAAGCTCGCGCGGCGCGGGCCACGGTTACGTAATTGCTCCAAGCGCGCCAAATATTCTGTGCGTAATGTCTTACTGCGTTCAGTAATACGTTGAGTGACTGCATCAACCACCGCGTTGATTGCAACTTGATTTGTTTTTTGTCCAGAAGTCGTCATAGTTTTGTGGGGTATCTAATTCGAATAGCTGAAAGATAGCACAAAAACAGAAAAAAACTGTAACAAACTTTCAGAAATGCGATATTTTTCTAATTAAAACCTAAAAACCATCAAAAATATCGTAATGAAACTACATTTTTGAAGAAATATGGTTTAAGCTGTGGCATAATTTATTCAATCAAAGAACATTTTTTAACCGCAGAGGCGCAGAGTACGCGGAGTTTTTGTAAAAATTCACTCTGCACTCTCTGCGCCTCTGCGGCAAAAATATTTTAAGTTTCTTCAGCTTTCTCTTTTCTAACTAGAATTATTCGGAGTCCACATGACTACTTTTGTATTGTTTGGCGGTACTGGCGATCTGGCAAAACGCAAGATCATTCCTGCACTGTACAGCGCGTTCGTCAATGGACGTCTTGATCCCGAATTTAGTTTTATCGGCGCAGCACGTGAGGCACTAAGCGATGATGATTTCCGTACACGCGTTGTAGCGAGCATAGAAACCTATGCGGCAAAAGCGGATGGCACAGCAGAACAATTAGCGGCCTTTTTGGCACTGACGGGTTATTCGAAAATTGACGCAAAAGTGCCGAGTGATTTTGACGCCTTAAAAGCGCGTGTGAATGCTGACACGACAAAAGCGAAATTATTTTATTTGGCAATCGGCCCGGATATCTTCATTCCCGTGGTTGAACAACTATCCAAGCACGGGCTGGTCGAGGGCAATGCACGCGTGGTGGTCGAAAAACCTTTGGGGCGCGACGCAAAATCTGCCAAAGAAATCAATTCGGCTCTACGCACCTATCTGAACGAAAATCAAATCTATCGCATCGATCATTACCTCGGTAAAGAAATGGTACAGAATTTGTTTGCACTGCGTTTTGCCAATTCCTTCCTAGAACCTTTGTGGAATCGCAAATGGATACAAGACGTACAAATATCGATCGCTGAGCAAGTCGGCGTAGAAACTCGTGGCGATTTTTATGACAAAACCGGTGCCTTGCGTGACATGGTGCAAAACCACTTGCTGCAATTGGTTTCTATCGTCGCAATGGAACCACCAGTCAACGCCAATCCCGATGCAATTCGTGATGAGAAAGTCAAAG
>JAYVHZ010000268.1:0-7591 GCA_043770645.1 Undibacterium sp.
ATGACCGTCTTGACAAACACCATGCCCAGCCCTATGCCGTCGTTTTTAATCTGTTCCGGGGTTTTTCCATGACTTAATCTTTGGAATCGCTGGAACAAGCGGCTTTGATCGGAGCGAGCGATGCCGTAGCCTTGATCCTGTATGATACAGACGATGCTGTCGTTGAGATTTTTTGTTTCGAAACCCAATGTGCAGGTTACGACCGTATCGCTAGGGCTATATTTGATCGCATTCGATAAGAGATTGGTCAGTACTCGCGTCATTAAGCTGCGATCCACCCGTACCGGATAGTCGCCCTCAGGGATATTCGTGATCAGTTGTATTCGTTTAGCTTTGGCTAAGCTCCACATTTCTTCAGTAGCATCGATCAAGATGTCTTGGAAATCCAATTCGCTGTAACGATATTCATTCGATTCGGCATGCGCGAGCTGCACAAAGCTATCTGCCAAACTCAGTGTGGTGTTGGATGCTTTTTCTATGCGGCTTAAAAAATCGTCGTGAGGAATGGCTGTTTTGAGATTTTTCTGCAATTCGATTAAGGCCAATATCGATGCCTGTGGTGCCCGCATGTCGTGGGAAATAAAGTGCAAAGTTTCATCGCGGCGGCGTTCTGCCTGGCGAATTTCTGAAATGTCGATGATGCTGATAATCCAGCCGATTAAGACTTTTTTCCCCGAATAGCATGGCGCACTTTTGATGATCAAATCGCGACCTTTTGGATCAACAACTTCCACACCCTTCATTAAAATATCGCTTTGCTTGAGATCGAGAATATGCCACCAGCTAAAGCTATCACGTTCACTGGAATACACCGTATTCGGGGGACTCATGTTCGAGAATAAATACGGCACCAAAGTATGGATGACATGCGGCATGCCTATACTTTTGAAATACTCGATGGCGCTGGGATTGGTGAGGAGCACATTGCCATCGGTCGTTGTGACCATGGTGGCATCGGGTAAGCTGGTTAAACTGTCGGTAACAAACTGACGCAGATCTCGCACCCGTCGTGCTGCCGCTTGCATGGCGTAAATGTGACGCTCTAATTTATCTTCAATGGCGCGTTTGACAGGCGCTTGGTTGCCGTTTGCCAGTGTCAGATCAGGATTGAATTCTGGTAATAAGTGCGGCTCTTGGTCGAGTAAGACAAATTCTTCGCCCAAAAAGCCTATCGCCGCTTCTAGTCGGCGCCAACTCCATAAAGGATAAGCGACTAGCAGCACCACGATGCTGCTGGTTGGCGGTAGCCAAAAACCAAAGCGGAGTAAGACCACGCTGGCGATCAGGACGCCAAAAATTAGGGCAATGACGGTAAGTAGCGCAACACGTGGCGAGAAAAATAGAAAGCTGAGTAAGGCAAGCAACACCGTAAGCAAGCTCGCGGCGATGGTTTGCCATAGGTTGGCTTTGATGATAGAGCGGCCATCTAGCAAGCTAGCGAGAATATTGGCATTGATTTCTATACCTGACAAAGCACCGTCATTGGAGGTAACAGGTGTGGGATACGCATCGGCCATGCCTAGTGCGGTTGGCCCGACTAAAACGTATTTATCGCGAAAGAAGTCTGTGGGCACTTCACCGCGAAGCACTGACACATAGGGAACGGAGCTGAAATGACCGCTACTTCCATAGTAGGGAATATGCATCTGAAAGTCGCGATGCCAGATGCCTTTCTCTGTCGTACTAATGGTCTGATTAGCCACCGTGCCGGGAAAAGTTTTTAGCGCAGCAATCGCGAGAGGCTTAGCTTGCCCAATACTATACAGAGCCAGCGCGAAATGTGGCCACCATTGTCCTTGTGTGCCTTCACGTAAAAATACACTGCGAGCGACACCATCGACATCTAATTCAATATGAATATGCCCCAGAGCGTCTGCCTGATCGGCCAGTGCAGAAATAGGGGCCACTGCCTGTAAGCCAGCACCCGCGTTCATGGAAACTAAGGGTAATACGACCTTGCTGTTACTAAGTGCCGATGCGAGTAGCTGGTCGCCATCGGCGTTTGTCGTCTCATTGGGCTGGTTTGCGGATTCTGCCTCAGAAAATAAGATATCCACGCCGATAGCGCGTGGTTTTGACAAATTAATTTGCTGAATCAGCTGGGCGTGGCGCGCTCGTGGCCACGGCCATTTCCCTAACTCATTGAGGCTGAAATCATCAATCGCAACGATGATAATGTCTTCACGTGCCGGGCTACTTTGCGTGCGTAAAAGCTGGTCGTAAGCACTATGGTTGAGGCGTTGTAAACTATCCGTAGTGATCAAGAGTGTTGTCAAACTCAACAAGAACAGCGCGAGCACCAGCCACTCACGCAAGGCAATCTGCTTGCCTTGAAGAGACTCCTTGCTGGTGGGTTTTCGCTTGATATTGAACATAAATTCTGTCGATGTTGGTGGTGTCCGGTCACGCTTACCGTAGGATTATTGTTTATTGGGTTGCACTGCACCACTGCCAGAATTAAGCGGTTCGCCGCTACCCGTGGTCCAACGAAGGACGATGTCGAACTTTTGTGGCTTGGAAAAACTCCCGATAAAGCGATCTGCATCGGTGGCGCGCACACGGATGTAGTAAGTGCCAGCCTCTGGGCGTGGAATCGTCAAATTTGGCTGATCAAGTTCCTTGCTCAGCAAGAGTTTTTTAAAGTCAGGATCTGACGAGAGTTGTACTAAGAAACTTTGTCCCGGCTCGGCTGGCCAGGAAAAATTGATCTGGTTTTCTCCATTGTCGGCGAAGGCACTCATGCTTTGAGGTGGTAATACGTTAAAGCTTTGCACAGGTGAATAAGGACCTTGATCCATTAGTCCATTTTTTTCGATGACGGAGGCGACTCTCCAGAAGTATTGGTGAATGCCAAGTGCTCCTGTGGAGAACTCTACAGCATCGATATTGGCTTGGTCTAGCACGATCTGCTTGAAATTGGCATCGGTCGCAACTTGCAAATGATAAGACTTTGCTTCGCTGGATTGCGTCCATTTAAAATCCAGATTCGTAGCGCGCACTTTGTGTTTTGGAAACAGCAAAAAAGGAGGTTCAGGACGCGCTTTTAAGGTAAAAGCCGTCGTAGAAGGAATGCCTTCTAGCTGATTTTTATCGATCGCGGTGATACGAATGAAATACTGACCATCGTCTATCCCATCAAATTTAAAGCGCAGATCTTTATCTATGCTTTCTGCAATGACGTTTTGCACATTGGGGTCTTTCGCTATCTGTGCTCGGTAAGAGATCGCATTGGGTATCGGATTGACAGTAAATTGCAAGCTAGGACGTTCCTGCAATTGAAATCCCTCAAGCAAACTTGGAGCGGGTAAGAGATCAATGGCCTTGCCTACGCCAGCGGCACTCACGATATTGCCTTGTCCAGCTGGTAGTACGATAGCATTGGGTTTTTCTTTGTTGCCGACGGCGACGCCGCCTTCCAAGACTTCATTGGCAATCCCATTGTCGTTTACTCCAACACGGAAATGTGTGCCGCGAACACCAGCAATTGCCAGTGGTGAGCTGACCTCGAAGCGGCCTTTATTGTTGTTCAAAGGACTGACTCGCGACTCGACTCGGCCTTGTACTAATTTGATCAGCGTGCGCGGACTTTTGACATACTTCGTCATGCGTAATTTACTCAGGCTGACTTGGCTATTCGAAGGTACGGAGACCCGCGAGTCATCTGGCAGAGCAAAGGTAACAAAGCTGTTTTTGTCGGTATTGATTTGATTGCCTTCGTAGACGATGCTGCCTACGGCCAGAATGGTTTCAGTAGACCCGGCTTGAATCGCTTTAACATTACCCGCGATAGCGACAACCGTGGCCTGACTGGCTTCTTCGACCAAGAGCTCGGCGGGAATCAAGATGCCGGAGCCGATTGGAATGGCTCTATCATTGCCAATCTGGTTTAACTTCCCTAATGCTTCCCAATTGTTAGTGTTCGTCGTAAATTGTTTAGCGATGGTGATCAAGGTGTCGCGTTCCTGCGCGTAGTAAGTAATCCCCGCGGCATCGATTTTGATACTACCTGGTACACCTATGAGTTTTTCCGAGGCACTGCTTTGACCTAAGGCGAGGATAAGAAATAGCGCTAGTGAACTGACGAGTTTAAACGTCATTGATGTACGGGTTTCGGATAAAGGTGAATGAAACATGCGTTTCTCCTGCGAAAGGTAGTCAGATTTAACCATGACTGGATAGATAGAATCTAGGCTTGAGCGGTCTTGATTGATATAAGAGTGGATGCAAAAAAAGTGCCGGCAATGGTATTGTAGCGACTCGCATTGCTTACTCTTTTGTGATTTGTTCTAGACGATAGCCATAGCTGTACACAGGTGCAAGTCTATAGCCATTTTCTGGACGCAAATCGAGTTTGCTGCGAACTCTGGAAATGTGCGTATCCATGGTACGTGAAGGAATTTCGATATCGCGTGACCAGACGGCTTCTAAGATATAGGCACGTGATAATGGACGACCGAGATTTTGGAACAACAACAGCGCCAGATCGAATTCTTTTTGTGTTAACTCGATAGCTTCGCCATTGAGTTTGGCACGACTGGCGCGTACTTCAAATTCGTAATCGCCAAAAGTGATGATTTCGTTTGCAGTTTGGGTAGGATAAGCTCGGCGCAGTAAGGCGTTCACGCGTGCAATTAATTCCGCACGGCGGATAGGTTTAATCATGTAATCATCAGCACCAGCCGCTAAGCCTGCAACGATATCATCTTCTCCTGAGCGACTAGTCATAAACAACACTGGCAGCTTGGCCGATAATTTTTCACGAACCCAGTGCAAAATTTCGGTACCACTCAGATCGGGTACTTGCCAGTCGAGAATCAACAGATCATAGCTTTCACGATGTAATTGATGCAGCATGGCTTTGCCGCTGGAGAACGGATGGCAAACATGACCCGCTTCTGTCAAAGTTGCTACCGTAAGGTCGAGTAAATTTTGATCATCATCCAGTATGGCAATTCGCATAGATTCTTGGGTAAAAAAGTTTGGTTACGATCGAAAACAAAAAAACTTGATGGGCATGATAAAAATTTAGCCCACCAGTTTCCTAATTATTTTTTTAATTACGTGATTCTGCATCGGGCAGAATCACATTCACATCCAAAACTTCCAGATTGCCTTGTTTATCCAATGACACCTTAATGTCATCAGGATTGACCTTGGTGTATTTGGAAATCACCGCAATGAGTTCTTCACGTAAGGCTGGTAAAAAATCATAACCTTCTCGGCCGCCAGTGCGCTCACGTGCGATGATGATTTGCAAGCGTTCTTTGGCCGCACTGGCGCTTTTTGGTTGAGATTTAAACAAAAAATCAAGCAAAGCCATGTTACTTACCTCCGAAAATGCGTTGCAGTAAACCTGGCTTTTCGTAGTCAACGAAGCGTAATGGCGGTTGCTCACCCAAGAAACGCGCTACCACATCGGTATACGCTTCAGACACATCGCTGCCTTTGACATGAATGGCTGGATTACCGTGATTAGAAGCGTGCAATACCGCTTCTGATTCTGGAATGACACCGATCAACGGAATCCGTAAAATTTCTTGTACGTCGGTGTAGGACAACATTTCACCTGCATCGACCCGTTTGGGTGAATAGCGGGTGATGAGTAAATGTTCTTTGACAGGCTCGCCACCAGCTTGCGCCCGTTTCGATTTAGCTTGAATAATGCCCAGAATACGGTCAGAGTCGCGTACTGAAGAAACTTCGGGATTAGTAACCACGACCGCTTCGTCGGCAAAGGTCAGTGCCATCACCGCACCGCGCTCAATACCCGCTGGTGAGTCGCATACGATGTATTCAAAATCCATTTTGATCAAATCGTTCAAAACGCGCTCAACACCTTCTTCAGTCAGAGCGTCTTTATCACGTGTTTGTGAAGCTGGCAGGATGTATAGATTGTCGCAGTGTTTATCTTTGATCAGTGCTTGATTTAAGGTAGCTTCACCGCTGATGACATTGACCAGGTCATACACCACGCGGCGCTCGCAACCCATGATCAGATCGAGATTTCGCAGTCCTACGTCAAAATCGATAACGGCTGTTTTGTGCCCGCGTAGCGCCAGACCAGAAGCGAAACTCGCACTCGATGTGGTCTTGCCTACACCGCCTTTACCAGATGTCACAACGATGATTCTTGCCACAGGGTACTCCTTCGTTTAACTAGATAAAAATTAGAATTAAGTAGATGCTAAGTTGAAAATTAAGTTGATAAACTAACCTTGTAAATTCAGCTTAGTTTATGCAGATTTAAGCGATGATACTTCAATACTGTCACCAACTAGCTTGATTTGTACTGGTTGGTTTGCGCTAAGCTTTGGGAAGCCGCTATCAAAGGTTTGGTAAATGCCGGCAATGGAAACCAATTCTGCTTCCATGGCAGTGGCAAAAATACGTGCATTCGTATTGCCTCGCGCGCCAGCTAAAGCACGGCCGCGCAATGGTGCATAAATATGAATACTGCCATCAGCAATCACTTCGGCACCATTATTCACAGACGCCGTAATAATTAAATCACAACCACGCGCATAAATGCGTTGTCCTGCACGTACAGGCATATCGATGATCATGGCCGGGATATGTTCAATGGCGGCTGGCATTGCACTCGGTGTTGCGGCAATACTTGCGGATTCTTTGACTTCTGGTAGAACTTCAATTGCTGGTGGGACTTGTAATTCTTTTGGTAATTCTGGTTTTGCCTTCGTTACGAGATCAATACTCAAGCCATGGGCCCGAATCGCTGGGTGATGATCTTCATTGGCATTGCGCACCGCCACTGCATTCAAACCGCAAGATTTGAATAAAGTAATTAGACCTGCCCATTCAATAGTCTCGTTTGTA
Source organism: Undibacterium sp. (assembly GCA_043770645.1). Classification (GTDB taxonomy): domain Bacteria; phylum Pseudomonadota; class Gammaproteobacteria; order Burkholderiales; family Burkholderiaceae_D; genus Undibacterium. The sequence goes on from JAYVHZ010000268.1 coordinate 6,835, forward strand.
ATATTCTCGACATCGATAATGGCAAATTCGTCGTCAAAAAAATCTGCGGCACCACCAGTCATTTCTTGTAGCGCGGTTTCCAGAACCGAAAGTTTCGCTTCATTCAAAATAACGGCAACTGCAACAACCGTGGATATTTTTATTTCTATGGGTTTGCGAGACAAGTGATTTTGCATTTTGCAGATCAGTTAGGATAAAAGTGTGCACGATAAAAAAGGCGCATTGCCATGTTTTGCACAATCGACGATTCTCAATCGCAAAGAAGTATAAAAAAACAATTTTGAGAAACAAGAAAGTGCAAAGCGATAGGAAATCGGTGGGAAAAAGAACAGGATTTTCGCACAGGCTCCATCCTACCAATTGATCGCCCACTTAGCAAAAAAACTGCGCAAAAAGCCATAAATATCGGTGTCTTATATGTCTCTGTTTTAGTCTTAATTGTTTTTCAATGCGAAAGACAGTGCGCTGTGGGTTTTTTTCTAAAGATTTATAAATATTTTAATTTCTTATTAAAGCAATTTAAAAAATCAATATAAGTATTGAGCTTGGGGTATGTTTCTTATTCGTGTGATTTTTCGTCTAAAACAAAATGAGAATTTTGAAACTAGACGGCGAGGGGGCTTTGATTATTCTCGGGAATCGACGTATTAGGGGCTTTAACCCAGAATTTCCATTAGGATTTGAGATGATGGTGGGTGCACTTTTCGAGGTAGTTTTTACGTGAATGAGGCGAAAATAGCTAGCTATTTGCAACGAA
>JAYVHZ010000269.1:0-2722 GCA_043770645.1 Undibacterium sp.
GTATTTTTGCAGTGCACCAAAGATATGAATCCCAGGTCGCTCAACTCTTTCTCCCGGCGATCAGTAATAGCAATTTCAGTGGGGCACTTCAGTGCTACTTCGCCTTCATCGGTTTTGAAGGTGTGGGTTGGCAAATCTTCGACCAAGCCACCACCCTCTACGCCGCGGATAGCAGCACACCAGCCAAAATCTTCAAAGGCTTTGGTCAAACGTACGCCAAAAGCGTAGGCTGCATTGCACCAGAGGTATTTAGAATGGTCTGTACCGTCGACATCTTCAACAAAATTGAAACCTTCAACAGTTGTTCCATCTTTAGGATTAAACGGCAAGCGGCCCAAGAAACGAGGCAAAGTCAGGCCCACATAGCGTGAGTCTTCAGATTCGCGAAATGACTTCCATTTGGCATATTCGACAGTGTCAAAAACCTTGGCCAGATCGCGCGGCTTGCTCATTTCGCTGTAGCTTTCCAGTCCGAAAAGCTCAGGCGAAGCGGCGCTGATGTAAGGTGCGTGTGCAGCCGCAGCAACGTGCCCCATCTGCTCAATGAAGTACATGTCTTCAGGCTGACGAGTTGTTTCAAAATCGCCTATCAAGGTACCGAATGGAGCGCCACCGAAGGTGCCGAATTCTTCTTCGTATACTTTCTTAAACATGGAGCTTTGATCAAAATCAATGGCGGACTGAAAGTCTTTGACCAGCTCTTTTTTAGTTGCATTCATGACCTTGATTTTCAAGGTCGTGCTGGTAGATGTGTTGAATACCAAGTAATGCAGGCCGGTCCACGAGCTTTCAATCTTCTTGAATTCTGGTGCGTGCATGACTGCGCTAAGTTGCTCTGAAATTAATCGATCTATCTCTGCAACACGGGCATCGATGGTTGCCGACAAGTTGTTAGACATTACCACCGTGCCGCCCATCACTTGGGTCACCAGTTCAGAAATAATATCTTTTGCACGAGCATGCTCTGTGCTGGATTTTGCAACTTTACTTTTTTCTACGATTTCGTCTAGCAAGCCCGTGCTTTGTGCACCAGCAGATGACGCGGAAGATGTAGCGGTTTGTGTAGCCATGGTTGCTTATTCCTCAACTTTTTTAACTTGCTTGCTCAACTCGCCAAGCTTTTCGGTGCTGGACAAAACATCGTTCAAGATGTCCTCTAGTTTTTCATTACCTGCAAGTTTGTTGCGCAAGTCAGCCAATTTAGTGCGCGCCTCAAGCAGCTTTCGCAAAGGTTCAACCTGCTGCACTACAGCCTCAGGACGAAAATCATCCATCGATTTGAATTTCAAATCCACGCCGAATTCACCACCTTTATCGCTGAGTTTGTTATCTACACGAAACGCTGCACGTGGCTCAATGCCTTTTAGAACTTCATCAAAGTTATCGTTATCCACGTTAACAAAGTTGCGATCGCGCAGCTTCTTTTGCTCTACCTCAGATTGGCCCGAAAAATCACCGACTACGCCAACAACAAACGGGAGTTCTTTTTTCTCTATCGCATCGCCCACTTCTACGTCGTAGGTCATTTGCACGCGAGGTGGACGAACTTTTTGCAATCGCTTTTGAATACTCTCTTTTTTTGACATTTTTGTAGCTCCAATCGGTTAATAAGTTTGAGGTCGACTTGCTTAAATAAGCTAAAAATACAGCTTATTATTTACTTACTTTAACGCACCGAACGGATTTCCACCACCTGATGGGGCACTTGGAGCGGCCGGGGCCGAAGCTCTAGCTGGCGGCCTAGGTTGTACGGATGGCGGTGGCGGCGCAGGGCGGGGAGTGGCCACAGGCACTAAAACTTGCTCTCCCAAGCTTTCTCTCAGCACTTTAGTTAGGCTTTGAGCTTCGCTGCGAATAGAGCCGCTTAATTCATTTTGACGGCTTAAGTCTGCCAAAGCTTTTGTAGAAACACGCAAACCGCTGACTGACAATATGCTGTGTGCCACCTTGTCCTTTTCATCCCTTGAAACGACTTGCTGAGCCGCAACTATGGCCTCACCGTAATTTGCCGCATCAAATTGAATTTGGGCTACCCTAGCCCAAGGCAGCTTAGATGCCGGATAAGCTTTTGCCGCTTCTTCATATTGCTTGATCGCTGCGTCTTTGGTTCCTGACTTTTCGGTAGCTGCTGCCTGCTCCATAAGTACAGGCAACTCAACGGATTTAGGCTTAAGTAATATTTCAGCCTCTTTAGGCACTGAAGAACAACCCAACGTACCGAGCAACGCAGTAAGTGTCAGCAGGTTAACGAGTATTGTGAGTTTCATAAATACTTCCCCTAATATTTGAGCTTTTAGCTTTGAACACAAATGTATTTATTTGTTTTGCTAGTTTATAGCATGCGCAATCCCTGCGATTAATGCATTACTACACGAAACTATGGCTGGTTTCATTTTGTTTCATTGTCCATATAGTACTTATAGGCCTACCTTTGTGTACTATTGTGTTTTGTATGAATGCCGCCCATGCGACTATTATTTATCATTACCAACTTAACACTAAGCGCTATGCTAAGTGGTTGTGGAACCACAGGTTTAATGTCTGCTGTGGGCAAAGTAGCTGATATTGCTTTAGAGGCCACGGGCTTGAAAAAACCTGAAATCTCTGAAATTCCTGACTTACAAAAGCCCCCACGCAATGTCTCTTTAAAGCTGCATGCCGGAGATAACCTAAATGCGGGGACAGCTGATAAATCACTATCTTTAGTTGCAAGAATTTACAA
>JAYVHZ010000270.1:0-3328 GCA_043770645.1 Undibacterium sp.
TAGCAAGAAACTCAAGGGCTTACGATAGTCCACATTCCAGCGAAATATCAGTGAACCACTTCCAATTAAAATAGCCTATCCTATTGTCAATTTCATTTTACCCAGAGCCTGCAATATGTCTGATGATTCACAACTGATCGCGATTGAACAGGTTAGGATTGGGATGTTTATCAAACTTGATTTGAGTTGGTTTGAGCACTCCTTTTCCATGAACGCGTTCAAGATTACCAATCAGCAGCAGCTGAATGAACTACGTGCATTAAAACTAAAACATATCCGCTACATTCCATCCAAGTCAGATCTTTTGCAGGTCAATGCACCAGTCAACACCGATAGCTTAGCGCCTACACCAGCCATTTCTGGCAAAGTATTTGACAGCATTGTCGAGGCTAAACGTGCTCGCTTTGAAAAACTCACAAAACAAAGAGAAGAACTGGCACTGTGCGAAGAAAAATTTGTACACGCTGCAACAGTTGTGAAAAGCATAGGAAAGACCATCTTTTCACAACCTGAAGAAACCATCAAAGAAGCTGGAAAACTGGTTGATAGCATTGCGGAAATCTTCCTGAATTCAAATGACACTGTCATGCACTTAATTCAACAAACCGGTGCCAATGAAGAGCTCTACTTTCATACTTTAAATGTGTCTGTACTTGCGATGATGTTAGCCAATGAAATGAAATGTACCGAAGCACAGGTGAAATCGGTCGGAATGGCCGCCTTGTTTCATGATTTAGGCAAGGTGAATGTTCCTGATAAAATTTTGAACAAGACCGAAGCGCTCACTAAGCCTGAACAAAGTTTTTTCGAATTGCATACTCACTACGGGGCTGAGGTTGGACAAAAAGCAGGCCTGCCTAAAATCGTGCTTGAAGTCATCGCTAACCATCATGAACACATGGACGGTAGTGGCTACCCGCAAAAACTCAAAGGTGAAGCGATCCATATGCCCACACGCATCGTCACGATCGCGAATGTCTATGATAATCTGTGCAATCATGTCGATCCTAACCAATCGCTGACTCCACACGAAGCACTATCAACAATGTACGCCCATCGACGGGCTCAATTTGATCCATCCGTCATGGCAACTATGATAAAAAGTTTGGGCGTCTATCCTCCTGGCACCATTGTGCGACTTTCCAATGAAGCTGTTGGACTAGTGATGAATGTCAACGTAGGTAAACCCTTACGCCCCAGAGTTTTAGTGTATGACGCCGACATTCCTAAGGAAGACGCCATTATTTTAGATCTCGCCGAAGAAGGCAGTGATTTATCAATCAGTGCCAGTATCCGTCCTGGCGTTTTACCGAAAGCGATTTTCGATTACCTCAATCCGCGCAAACGGGTTAATTACTACTTTGACTCGAAGTCGAAAAAATCTCCCGCAGGCGGGCCAGCTGGTGCTACCTAAAGAGAAAGCAAATGCGCCAATACCCATCTCTTAACCTCAACATTCTGCAACACATAGTGCAGTATGCGAACGAGGCATTGATGGTCGTAACTGCTCCTGATCTAAGTATTCTCGAAATCAATCGGCGTGCCTGCGACCTGTTAGGTCGTCCACGCGAAGAGATCATTGGTCGCCCTTTATCTGATATTGAATGTGCCCTTCAAGATCTGTTTTTTTGGGATGATCTGAGTTCAAATCCACCTTTTGAAGGTCAACGTATCGCCGAAAGTGAATGGCTGACAGCAGAAGGCAAAGCATTACCAATTGAAAAAAGAGTTTCTGGTTTCCATGAAGATGGGCTGAGTTTTTGGATCATTCGCGCTGAAGATCTCAGCACACGTCGGCAGCTAGCACAGGATCAAATTCACCTCGCATCGCAGCTGCAAAGCTCCTTAGAGGCAACCGCCGAGGGCATATTGTCAGTAGATTTAAACGGCAAGGTGATCAATCTTAATCGACGTTTTGTTGCGATGTGGGGACTCTCCGATGAATTAATCGTTGCGCGTGACGAGCTAGCAATGATGCAACATATACTCGCCAACCTATATGAGCCGGAACTTTATGCCACTGTACTGGCAGATCTCAAGACAAATCCCGAAGCAGAAAGTGAAGACGATCTCAGTCTCAAAGATGGACGGCACTTTATCTGCGTGTCCAAGCCAGAATATATACGTGATCGTCTGATCGGGCGAGTTCTTAGTGTGCGAGACATTTCCGCCATGAAAAAAGTCGAGCATGACTTAGTCGATGCGCTCAAGCTAGCTGAACAGGCTGTACAAGATAAGTCGACGATGCTTGATGCGCTCAAACTCAGCGAATCTCGACTACGCCGCTTAATCAATTCCAGCCTTATTGGCATTTTCCAAGGAGATATGAGCGGTCACTTAACTTTGGCGAATGATGTCTTGTTGCAATTGCTGGGTGTGAGCCACGAAGATATTATTGGCAATCAAGTGGAATGGTTGAAACTCACTTCACCGAACTATCATGCCGCGCATCAAAATGCACTTCGGGAACTGGAAGATGCAGGACAGACCGCACCATTTGAAGCCGAACTCAACCGCCCTGATGGTAGCAAAGTCCCAGTCATTGTCGGTCTAGCACGTCTAGAGGGTTCACGATTTGAATGGGTCGGATTTGTCATGGATTTGAGTGAACAGAAGAAGGCCGATCGTGCAAAATCTGAATTCATATCCGTCGTCAGTCATGAACTTCGGACACCACTAACTTCAATTCGCGGTGCATTAGGTCTGCTCGAACATGGCGCAGCAGGGAATCTCACGCCAAAAATCCAACACTTGATCCAAATCGCGCACAGAAACAGTCAACGTCTTGGCATTCTAGTCAACGATTTACTCGATATGGAGAAATTAGCTTCCGGAAAAATGGAGTTCAAGTCTGAAGAATTCGATTTGCTAGAACTCACAAGATTAGCCATCGAAGCCAACACCAATTACGCGGCAGCGCTTGATGTGACCTACCGTTTGACTACAGAATTACAACTGGCCAAAGTAAAGGCTGACCCAGATCGCATCATGCAAGTCTTCGCCAATCTGCTGTCAAATGCAGCCAAATTTTCGCCAAAAACAGGTGAAGTGATCGTCAGGCTAGTCGCCTTAAAGCATCACTGGCGTATTGAAGTGGAAGATCATGGCATTGGTATTCCTCTTGCTTTCCGCGATCAAATTTTTTCTAAATTTGCACAAGCTGACGGCACCAATACACGCAAACAAGGGGGCACTGGTTTAGGCCTGAATATTGCAAAATCGTTTGTGGAAAAAATGGGGGGCGAGATCGGTTTTGAAAGTCATGAAGGACAAGGTAGCTTGTTTTGGTTTACCTTGCCAGCTGTTCACTAGTTAGTCGTCACTAGCT
>JAYVHZ010000271.1:0-8606 GCA_043770645.1 Undibacterium sp.
ACGCTGCACAGGATTTTCGGTTGAAACCGACAAACAACTTATAGCTCTATTTCGAATATTGCGGGCAATTGAATTTCATGTTCCCACAGAGTTGCTCAAAGAAAATAAATCATATTGATGAAATTATCGAGATTTCGATAGCCAGGCGCACGTCGTCTGGCAAGTCGCCAATTGACACTTCAGCACTATCATTAACCCAAGCAGCAGGCTATCGCGACCTTGCCTTCAATGCTGCAAGTGAGTCTCACGCATTTCGACGACTAACTGAGACATCCGAGTATTGCTGAGGTCTTGAAAAGAGCACGTGGATTAAAGAAGCTGGAGTTATCGAGAAATGCGCTGACCGATACAAAATGAACTGCACAGGTATGGCTCTATTCGCAAGCTTTGGTAATGATTTCGTTAATTTAATTTATGGACTAAGCAATTTAAAAATTTAAAAATTCATTTTTAATAAATATGATTTAATCAATATTTAATTTAACAATAATTATTTATAAGAAAAGAATATTTGGTAAAAAATAGAATAAAAGTCTAGAAAATTTTTCCTAAGTTGTCGTCTTGAGGTCACAAATCACCCTTTAAGCCAAGATCGTTGCGATAATTATGGGTAGTTTACGAATTGATATAAAAAATATTTGGCTTAATCTGGAATTGCTTAAGCAAAGTTGATTTTGTAACTAAATTTTCTTATCCAAATAAAGGATTTGTAGAAATCGTAAATGCTTCTTTCAGATGAATTGATGCATGAAAACATCTGTCAACGAAACTGCAAGAAACGCACACACGTCACAATCGTGTAAGAACTCAATAAAACACATCAAGGAGTAAATCTTGGCTAGTCAATTCACTTTAAAACGCAGCGTAGTCGCTGTGGCGCTGACTTTAGCGTCTTCACATGTAGTTTTCGCGCAGCAAACATCAACAGAACCTGTTGTGCAGAAAATTACGGTGACTGGGTCCAATATCAAACGTATCGATAAAGAAGGCACATCACCAATTCAAACCATTACCGCAAAAGAAATCGCGGAAAGCGGTGCAGGAAATATTGCTGAATTGATGAAGCAAGTTCCATCAATGGGCGCAGACATCAATCAAGATTTGACTGGTGGCACGTTTGCAGCAGGTGTATCGACAGCATCATTGCGCGGCTTAGGTTCGACTTCGACCTTGATTTTGTTAAACGGTCGTCGTATGACACCATCAGCGTACGCTGATCCAAATAATGGTAACTCGACTCTGTACGATCTGAACTCAATTCCTTTGAGTGCGATTGAACGCGTTGAGATTTTTAAAGACGGCGCTTCTGCTGTGTATGGCTCTGATGCGATCGGTGGCGTTATTAACTTTATCACTAAGCGTAATTTCCGCGGTGCTGAAGGTGGTGTTAATTTAAGTGCCAATGATGACGGTAAGTTTGGTCGTAAGCGTGCCAATGCGACTTTCGGTATGGGTGATTTTGATGCAAATGGCTATAACGCCTTTTTTGCGATCGACTACTCAAAACGTGACCGCGTTGCACGTGCAGATGTGAAGGACATCGAATATGACAAATATTTGACTATGAATGGTCGCTACGCGTCACCGTACTCTAGTTCAGTTTCTAAATATGCATGGATTCAAAAAGAAACAGCACCAGGTAGCCGTAACTTTGGCGTGACCCGTGCAACAATGGGTACTAATCTGATTACCGATCTGAGTTGCCCTGATTCTCAAAAACTGACCTTGGGTGCACGTGAAGCGATTGCGCCAACAAGTATTTTGTTTGGTCGCACGATTTGTAATTACAACGCAGATTTGTACAGCGAAGCACAAGGCGAAGCGACAGATTTGAGTATGATGGGCGTTGGTAGTTTAAAGATCAATGAGAACATCAGTGCGTTTGCAGAAGTTGCCTACACAAAGTCTGAGCGTCCATACACTGGCGCAGGTGCGACTCTAGGTACTGGTCAAACAACCAACTTTAAATCTACTGGTATTGCAGATCCGTTCCAAATCATTTTGCCAATTGGTCACCCAAACAATCCATTCCCAACCGCGCGCGCTTCCGTATCTGTACGTTTAGAGGATAAATTGCGTACGCAAACGACAACCAATGAAAATGCACGTGCATTAGCTGGTTTGAAGGGTTCCAGTTATGGTTTTGATTGGGAAACTGCAGTTTTGTGGAACCGCTCAGAGCGTTTGCAAGAATATGATAATTTCTTCTATATTCCAACTTTGAAGAAGATCAATACTGGCACGTCAATGGCAGAATTGTTCAAAGATCCAACGTTGACAAAGAATGTTAAGAACAACGGTAGTGCAGAAATCATGCAGTGGGATGCGAAAGCAACGACTGAATTCGGTAAGTTGGGTGGCGGTGCGATTGGCATGGCAACGGGTGTTGAGTTCCGCGAAGAGCGCATTGTGTTAGCTCCTGATGCTGACTTGGCAGCAGGCAATATCTTGGGCTTATCAAATTCAGTTATCGATGGTAGCCGTAAAGTGTCATCTGCATTTGTTGAATTCCGTACACCATTCCTGAAAAACTTCGAAATGGATTTCGCTGGACGTTTCGATAAATATCCTGGCATCAAAGCCAATTTTGTTCCTAAAGTTGGTGCGAAATGGAATGTGAACGACAGTTTATCTTTCCGCGGTACTTATGCTGAAGGTTTCCGCGCACCAGCCTTGGTTCAAGTGTTACCAGGTGGATCACAATTCTTCTTGAGTGGCTTGTGGGATCCTAAGCGTTGCGAAGACGACGAACAAACGCCAAAACCAAATGCAACCTCAGCTGACTGTTCAAAATCTGCATCTGGTACTGGTGGTGCTAATCCTGATTTGAAACCAGAAACAGCGAAGAGCTTCTCTTTTGGTTTGATCTTCTCGCCAACTCGTGATTTTGACGTCTTAGTCGATTGGTACAAGATCCGTAAAGAAGGCGAAGTCATGTTGGGTAGTGAGTTCCAAGCTTTGAAAGACGAAGATCGTTTCCCACAAAACATCGTACGTGATCCAAATCCAGTTAACTGGGTAACAAAAGATGGCGTTCCAGTGCCAGGTACAGGTCCATTGCTGTCAGTAAAATTGCCATGGATTAACCAAGGTGCAACAGAAGTCAGTGGTCTCGATTTTGAAATGCGTATGCGTAACAACTTAGGCACTTGGGGTAAATTATCCTCAACATTCCGTGGTTCTTATCAGATTTCTTACAAGATTGCACAAGTCCTCGGTGATATCGAGCACAATGTAGCTGGTAAGCGTCCAGGTTTGTACGACTGGAACTTGAGCAGTGGCCCTGACACACCACGTTTCAAAGGTGGTTTGTCAACAAACTGGTCACAAGGTCCTCATAGCGTTTCTGGATCCATTGCTTATGTTGGCAGCGTTTCTTTGATGCGTAATCGTGATGCGTCAACGATTTACCCAGCTGAGTTCTGCTACTACGGTACGAAAAAAGCGACTGATGCGGCACCAAATCGCAATACTTCTAACCCACGTTTTGAAGAATTCGAAGAAAGCTGCAAAGTTCCAGATTGGACAACAGTTGGTTTGGGCTATACCTACACTGGCTTCAAAAATTTAGGCTTGTCTATCAACATCGCCAATATTTTTGATTCCAAAGCACCGTATGATCCAGCATTCGTGACTTCCGGTTACAACACCGGTTTGCATAATAATCGTGGTCGTTATTTCACACTGAGCGCAAACTACAAGTTTAACTAAGTTTGCACGTAGCAAAAGTTAAGGTCTGAACGGACTTAATTGAGCACATCAAACGCCCCGGCAACGGGGCGTTTGTGTTTACGCAGTATGAATATAAATGCTTATCTTTCTCAAAAGGAATTCGTTAAGCATCGATTTAAATAATATTTGGGGATTGCATATGAAAACAAGGAATTGGAAAAGTCTGCTGTTAGTGGCTTTTGTCTGCTGCGCACCGACCATACAAGCGGAAACTAAAGCGGAATCGAAAGCACTTCCAACAATTGAGAGTTTCTTTAAATTAAATAATTTTGGCGGGGCAAGTCTTTCCCCTGATGGTAAGCATGTGGCATTGCGCATGGCTGGTCCCGATCAGCGCTTGGCGCTGGCGGTGATGGATACGGCGACGAATAAAGTGCAAATCATCGCAAAGTACTCCAATCTCGATATTACTAGCGCCACTTGGGTCAACAACCGTCGAATCGTTTATACCATGGGTGATCGCCAATTGGCTGCGGGTCAACAAAGAATGGGTCCAGGCCTTATCGCGATCGATATCGATGGTAAAAACGATCGTGAAATCATCGAGCGCAACAGTGGTGAAGGCTCAAAATTTCGGGTACTTGGTCCTCGCTATCGGTTTGCAGGTGTAGTGGGAACGCCAGATTCGAATGATATTATCGTAACCCAAAGTAGCGGCACTCGAAAAAATCCATCAACATCTTTGATGCGTGTCAACACGGTGGACGGCGTAGTGACTGGAATCACAACACCAATTAATACGAGCGGCTTCAGGTTTGATACAAAAGGTGAATTACGGATTGCTACTCGTCGCATTGAAAGACAAACTGAGATTCTCTATAAAGATCCTAAAAATGAAGCATGGCGCACTTTAATTGAATTTGATAACGTCAATGAAGATGGATTTAGCCCAGAGGCAATAGGACCAGACGGTTCATTGTATGTCACGGCACATAATGGTAATGATACGAAATCCGTCTATAAATATGACTTAGAAAATAATCGTATCATCCCAACTCCATTAGTAGAGCTGACGGGATTTGACTTTAATGGAAGTCTGCTGTTTAGTAGACCACTCAATAAACTGATCGGTGTGCGTTATGAAACTGATGCCCAAGGAACCACTTGGTTAGATGAGACCATTAAGAAAGTTCAGGACAAAGTTGATGCCTTATTGCCTAATACCATCAATGTCATTAGCACGCCGCGTAATGGTGGAGAAATAGTACAAATCTTTTCCTACTCCGACACGATTCCAGGCTTATCGTTTATCTACAATACCGTCAGCGGTAAATTGTCTCCTTTAGGAATTAGTCGCCCGGATATCGATGAGCGTCAAATGTCTTACAAGAATTTTGTGAAAATTAAGGCACGTGATGGATTAGAGATTCCAACTTATGTCACCTTGCCAAGAAATTCTAACGGCAAAAATCTGCCATTAATCGTGATGGTTCACGGCGGTCCCTACGTTCGCGGTGGATCTTGGGGCTGGGATGCGCAAGTTCAATTATTAGCGTCACGTGGCTATGCGGTGATAGAACCAGATTTTCGAGGAAGTGAAGGCTACGGGAAGAAATTACATCAGTCTGGCTGGAAGCAATGGGGATTGAAGATGCAAGATGATCTTGACGATGCGCGTCAGTGGGCTATCGATCAAGGTTACGCGGATCCTCAACGCGTCTGTATGGCGGGTGCTAGTTATGGCGGTTATGCGACCCTGATGGGGCTGATTCGCAATCCAGATTTGTATCGTTGTGGTATCAGCTGGGTCGGTGTCTCGGATATTAATCTTTTGTATGATGTCTCTTGGAGCGATAACTCTGAACAATGGCAAAAATATGGCATGCCATTCCTGATCGGTGATCAAGAAAAAGATGCAGCTCAGCTCAAAGCGACTTCACCATTAGAACAAGCGGCACGTTTGAAAAACCCTTTGATCCTAGCCTATGGCGCAGAGGATTATCGCGTGCCCCTGGTCCATGGTACCAAGTTTTATAATGCGATCAAAGATCATAATAAAGACGTGGAATGGATCGTCTACAAAGACGAAGGACATGGATGGAATCGCTTGGACAATAATATCGATTTTTGGAGTCGTGTCGAGAAATTCTTAGATAAACATATAGGTAAGAAGTAAGATCCAAGGCCGCAAACGATGATGTTTGCGGCCTTTTTTTATTCAATACTGTCGGTTGTTATATCGCTGTTTTTATTCAGACAAAAAAATCACGACTAGCGCTAGGTTCTTGAATCGAAGTGTCACAAATCAAGCGCGTACAACTTGATCAAAGCCAACTAATGTTTGATACTCAATAGACAGTCGCACTAACAAATTCTCCTTATTGACTTTGCCAACCAAGGTTTCATGATGACTACAAAAAAAATCTACCAATACGCGTTCATGCTTGCCAGCTTATTCAGTGTGAGCATCAGTGTTAATCTCAGCGTCAACGCCGCGACCGCAGATACGGCAAGCTTCCGCGTAACACCGGCACCTGCGCGTCAAGAAGGTCAAGGTCCCTACACGCAACTGATACTAAGAGAAGTCACTGTCATCAATGGCACGGGCGCTCCCGCATTTGGCCCCGCAGATATTGTGATTGAAGGTAATAAAATTACTCAGGTCGCTATCGTCGGCACGCCAACTTCCACCGTGCGCAGTGGCCGACCGGTGTTAAAAGAGGGCGGTAAAGAATTGAATTTGGCAGGACATTACGTCATGCCTGGCATTGTTGATATGCATGGGCACATCGGTGGTAGTGAACAAGGTACACCTGCAGAATATGTTTACAAATTGTGGCTGGGGCATGGCATCACGACGATCAGAGATCCGTCCTGTGGCAATGGCTTAGCGTTCTGTTTGGACGAAAAAAAACGTAGCGCTGCCAATCAAATCACAGCGCCACGCATTCTTGCTTACCCCTATTTCGGACAAGGACAAAAAACCGCTTTTACCGACCCTGAGCAGGCACGAGCCTGGGTGCGTGACATGAAAAAACAAGGCGCCGATGGCTTGAAATGCTTTGGCTATCGACCTGATATTTTGCAAGCCGCTCTCGACGAAATCAAAAAGCAAGGGATGCGTTCGGCATGCCATCACGCGCAAATTGATGTCGCGCGGGTTAACGTCCTGAATACCGCGCGTTGGGGTTTAACCACCATGGAACATTGGTATGGACTACCTGAGGCATTGTTTGATGGACAAACGGTGCAAGATTATCCCGCTGATTACAACTACCAAAATGAACAGCAACGCTTCGGGCAAGCTGGTCGCTTGTGGGCGCAAGCGGCTAAACCCGGTAGTACGAAGTGGAATGCGGTGATGGATGAATTGCTCAAACTCGATTTCACGATCGACCCGACATTTACCATTTATCAGGCAACGCGTGACGTCATGCGTGCTCGCCGTGCCGATTGGCATGATGCCTACACACTCCCCAGTTTAAGCAAATTTTTTACGGCAAATCCTGATTCGCATGGTTCATTTTTCTTCGATTGGGGAACCGAAGAAGAAGTCGCTTGGAAAGAAAATTACCGACTCTGGATGCGCTTCGTCAACGACTATAAAAACCGTGGCGGACGTGTCACGGTTGGTTCAGATTCTGGCTATATTTATAAAGTCTATGGCTTTGGCACCATCGAGGAATTAGAGCTATTACGCGAGGCGGGCTTTCATCCCTTAGAAGTCATGAAGGCAGCAACGTTATCAGGAGCAGAAGCCTTAGGCATGCAGCAAAGTATAGGCAGTATTGAGCCGGGTAAACTTGCGGATCTCGCTATCTTGGATGAAAACCCTTTAGCCAATTTCAAGGTTTTATACGGCACGGGACACATGCGTCTCGATAAAACGGGTAAGGCAAATCAAGTTGGCGGGGTTAAATATACGATCAAAGATGGCATCATTTACGATGCCAAACAACTCTTGCGCGATGTAAGAAATATGGTGAGTAAAGCGAAGGCGGAAAGTGACAGAACACCTGCGCAATAAGATTAACAAACGGGATAGGCACCATATTGATATTGGCGTTTTAAAAGTGGTCAGCGTTTTAGAGTCATCAATTGATCGATGATAAGACAATATGTCTGATGTCGTAATCTAAAATACACGGACATCTTAGTAGGGGAAAATTCATCCTAGCGGAGGCGATGTTTTCGCAATAAAGAAAGAGGTCCGGCGCAAGCCCGGCCTCTTTTTTCACGCCTTGATTATTCTGTTTTTTTAAAAAATGACTACTCTTGGGTCTGTCGCATTTACCGCGCATCTTCACACCGCAGATGACTTCCCATGAAACACATGGGTATATGTAATGTCCTACTTTCACTATCTTCCGTAAGTCTCTAATTTATTGAGATATTCCTTTGTATGTGGTTTTAAGTGTATGCGCTAAGTCATTGACTTTATTCATTAATTTCGCATTTTCATGTATGAATTCGCTTGACCACGCTCAAGTGATCCTCTAAAGTGGGGAAAAGTGTGAAAAAGTGTTTTTTTGTGGTGCAAATTGACCGTAAAGTTTTTCACCGCAAGTTTCTGACGATCGTTTTCCAATTTAGGGTTATCTAGTGTTCCAAGGCGCCTCTGCACTCAATCTCGATGCTAAAGGCAGGATGTCAATTCCTGCTAAGCACCGTGACGCCTTGAATGTGCAGTGTGAAGGTCGCGTTACTCTGACCCGTCATCCAGATGGCTGCCTGTTGTTATTTCCCCGTCCGACTTGGGAATCGCATCGCGAACAAATCGCGGCTTGGCCTATGGCTGCGCGCGCCTATCAACGCATTTTGTTGGGTAATGCCTGCGATGTGGAGATGGATGGTAATGGCCGTATTCTCGTTGCACCTGAGCTGCGCAATGCGGTCGGCATGCAACGCGACGTGATGGTCTTGGGTATGGGCTC
>JAYVHZ010000272.1:0-14474 GCA_043770645.1 Undibacterium sp.
GTACACAACTTCATGAAAACTAGCCATGCAGCCTTGTTGCAAAAGATTGAAGAGACTAAGCAATTGGACAAAGATGGCGAAGCTGCCATGGCTGCCGCAATCGCTGATTTCAAAAAATCCGGCGCATTTTAATTACTTATAGCTTGAAGGAGTTTACTCATGGCTGTAGGTAAAGAGATACGTGGCAAGATCAAAAGCGTAGAGAATACGAAGAAGATCACGAAAGCGATGGAAATGGTCGCTGCATCGAAAATGCGTAAAGCGCAGGAACGTATGCGTGCGGCTCGTCCGTACAGTGAAAAGATTCGTACGATTACAGCTAACTTGTCACAGGCTAACCCAGAGTACACGCATCCTTTCATGGTTCAACAAGATCAATCCAAGAAAGTTGGATTGATCGTTGTAACGACAGATAAGGGTTTGTGCGGCGGTTTGAACACCAACGTACTGCGTTTGGTTACGACCAAAATGCGTGAACTTGAAGGTCAGGGTTCAAAAATTGAAGCGGTCGCAATTGGTAATAAAGGTCTTGGTTTCCTGAATCGAATTGGTGCAAAAGTTGTGGCGCATGCGACGCAATTGGGTGATACACCCCACCTCGATAAATTGATTGGTCCAGTTAAGTTGTTACTGGATGCGTATCAGGAAGGCAAAATCGATGCGGTTTACTTGAGCTACACGAAATTCATTAACACCATGAAGCAAGAGCCAGTGTTAGAGCAATTATTGCCTCTGACAGCGGACAAGCTGGAAACAAATAAAGCATCCCATGCATGGGACTATATTTACGAACCAGATGCGGCTGCGGTGATCGATGAATTGTTGATTCGTTATGTTGAAGCTTTGATTTATCAAGCTGTTGCAGAAAACATGGCGTCTGAACAATCGGCACGTATGGTGGCGATGAAGTCAGCGAGTGATAACGCAGGTAGTGTGATTGGTGAGTTGAAGTTGATATACAACAAAACTCGTCAAGCCGCTATTACCAAAGAGCTTTCCGAGATCGTCGCCGGCGCGGCAGCGGTCTAAACTGAATTTATAATTATTGAAGGAACGAACATGGCTAATGGCAAAATCGTTCAGTGTATCGGCGCTGTTGTGGACGTTGAATTTCCACGCAATGCGATGCCTAAAATTTACGATGCCTTAAAAATGGAAGGCTCTGACCTGACGTTAGAAGTGCAACAGCAATTGGGTGACGGCATTGTCCGTTGCATCGCGCTGGGTACGTCTGATGGTTTGCGTCGCGGCTTGATGGTTAGTAACACTGGTAATCCAATTATGGTTCCAACCGGCAAAGCAACACTCGGCCGTATTATGGACGTATTGGGTAACCCGATTGATGAATGTGGTCCGGTTAGCCGTGAAACACAAGCATCGATTCACCGTAAAGCACCTGCTTACGACGAACTCTCTCCATCGCAAGAATTGTTGGAAACCGGTATCAAAGTTATTGATCTGGTTTGCCCATTTGCGAAGGGTGGTAAAGTTGGTTTGTTCGGTGGTGCCGGTGTTGGTAAAACCGATAACATGATGGAGTTGATCAACAACATTGCTAAAGCACACAGCGGTTTGTCCGTGTTTGCTGGTGTTGGTGAACGTACTCGTGAAGGTAATGACTTCTACCACGAAATGGCAGATGCCAACGTTGTGAATTTGGAAGAGCCAGAAAAATCCAAAGTTGCAATGGTGTACGGTCAGATGAATGAACCACCAGGTAACCGTTTGCGCGTTGCTTTGACTGGTTTGACGATCGCTGAAGGTTTCCGTGACGAAGGTAAAGACGTGTTGTTCTTCGTCGATAACATCTATCGTTACACCTTGGCTGGTACTGAAGTTTCTGCGTTGTTGGGTCGTATGCCTTCCGCGGTGGGTTACCAACCAACATTGGCTGAAGAAATGGGCCGTTTGCAAGAACGTATTACTTCCACTAAGACTGGTTCTATTACGTCGATTCAAGCGGTTTACGTTCCAGCGGATGACTTGACTGATCCATCCCCAGCAACCACCTTTGCTCACTTGGATTCCACCGTTGTTTTGTCTCGTGACATCGCCTCTTTGGGTATCTACCCAGCGGTTGATCCTCTCGATTCCACTTCACGTCAGTTGGATCCACAAGTGGTTGGTTTGGAGCACTATGAAACAGCTCGTGCTGTTCAAGGTACTTTGCAACGCTACAAAGAATTGCGTGACATTATCGCGATTTTGGGTATGGACGAGTTGGCACCAGAAGATAAGTTATTGGTTGCTCGTGCACGTAAGATGCAACGTTTCTTGTCTCAGCCTTTCCACGTTGCTGAGGTATTTACTGGTTCTCCAGGTAAATACGTTTCACTCAAAGATACAATCAAAGGCTTCAAGATGATTGCATCCGGTGAACTCGATCACTTGCCAGAACAAGCGTTCTACATGGTAGGTACTATCGACGAAGCGATCGAAAAAGCGAAGAAAATGGCTGCTTAATCATATTCACTGAGATACTCTGCCGTTCGGGCTTGCTGACACAAGTAAGTCAAAAGCTTGAACCGCAGAGGCGCAGAGGACGCGGAGATTTCATCAATGTTCCCTTTGCTTTCTCTGTGTTCTCTGCGCCTCTGCGGCGAGATTTTTGTTTTGATCTCGACGTCGAAACGCTGAATGACAGAATAATTCAATAGGTAAGCATATGGCACATACTATTCACGTTGACGTGGTTTCTGCAGAAGAGATGATCTTTTCTGGCGAAGCTGAATTCGTCGCGTTGCCGGGTGAATCAGGTGAATTGGGTATTTATCCAAAACACACGCCACTGATCACACGTATCAAGCCAGGCGCGGTACGTATTAAGGTTGCAGGTCAAGCCGAAGACGAATTTGTATTCGTTGCTGGCGGGATTTTGGAAGTTCAACCTGATGCGGTAACTGTTCTTGCTGATACTGCGATTCGTGGTCATGATCTTGATGAAGCAAAAGCAGCTGAAGCTAAGAAATTAGCGGAAGAAGCTTTGGTCAATCGCGAATCAGGCATCGACTACGCGCAGGCACAAGCCGAATTGCAATCTGCGATTGCACAGTTGGCAGCGATACAGAAATTGCGTTCTAAGCGTTAATTCTCTAAGGTTTCGACTTTGCAGAAGACGCACAATGAAAGGCAGCTTAGGCTGCCTTTTTTTCATACATCTTTCGAAAATTATTCACAATGACTAATGAACTGATCGACGATTTATTGAAGATGGCGAAGACGGTCGCTATCGTTGGTATTTCAAATAAACCAGAACGTGATAGCTATAAAGTGGCAGAATATTTGCAGAGTCACGGTTACAAAATCCTCGCGATCAATCCGCTACAAGCGGGAAACATCATACTTGGTGAGCATTGTTACCCGAGTCTAGCGCGAGCAAAGCAAGAAACCGGTTTGAAAATTGACATCGTCGATTGTTTTCGCAAATCAGAAGATATTCCAGCCATACTAAGTGAAGCCATTATGGTGGAGGCGGGAGCGATCTGGATGCAACTAGGCATTGAGAATGCGAATGAGGCAGAAAAAGCAATGCGCGCAGGCTTAAGCGTCGTCATGAATCGCTGTACCAAGATAGAACATAAGCGACTACATCAAATACTTCAATGATAATGAAAGCAAATTCATGAGCCTCTCATCTAGATTCTTAGGATCAAACAAAGTCATCCTTGACGATAAGGATGCGAGTCGACGCTTTACCGAATTAGCAGACAATAAAGAGGCGATGAAAGTCAAGCTAGCCGAACTAGCCACACAAATAGCTGAGTTCCAAAATATTCTCTTTGCTCAAAGAAAACATCGGGTACTCATCATACTGCAAGGTATGGATACCTCAGGTAAAGATGGCACCGTCAAAGGCGTCTTTGCGGCGACCAATCCAGCGGGAATTCGTAGCGTGAGTTTTAAAGCACCGACCAGTGAAGAATTGGCGCATGATTTCCTGTGGCGTGTTCATCAGAAAATTCCTGCATCTGGCGAGTTAGTCATTTTTAATCGCAGTCATTATGAGGACGTTCTAATCACGAAAGTCCATGCTTGGATTGATGCTAAAGAGCTTGAACGCCGCTATGCGCATATTAGAGCTTTCGAACAGATGTTGACAGAAACGGGCACCACAATTCTCAAATTTTTCTTACACATCTCCAAAGACGAACAAAAGACCAGACTCGAAGAGCGCATCAGTGATCCAAGCAAACATTGGAAGTTTTCTCCACAGGATCTTATCGAACGGGCTTCGTGGCCTGCATATCAAGAAGCCTATCAGGATGCCATTAACGCTACCCATACTGAAAGCTCGCCATGGCACATTATTCCAGCGGATTCAAAGTCCCAACGAAATCTAATAGTTGCCAGCATCGTTGCTGAAAAGCTCGCCTCTCTTGACTTAACTTATCCTCCACCAAATCCTAGCTATTTTCAACTAAAGGTCGAATAGTCACGGAATCAGACTAAGTGGTTTCGTCTCGAAGCCCACTTTACTTTCACGCTAAGTTACTAGACGCTAAGCTGGTAACCATCTGGTGAGTTCGATTGTCAGCAATCCAAAGTCTCGATAGAGATGCCAAAAAAATCCTGTCGAACCCGTCTAACGGCGGGCACCAATTGAACTGTCGCAAAAAAACAAAAAATGGGAACGTTTCCAAAAAGTTGTTGACAGCCTTTTTCAATGGGTTTATATTCAAATCCTAGATTGGAAACGATTCCATTTAGTCGATTGAGAACCAACTACTCGTGACGTTTAGCAAATCGAAAAACTGTGTCACGGAAACAAAAGTCGTGCAAATGCCGACACAGTGCGAGGAAAAAGAATGTAGATTCGACGATCACTGAGTCGAATCCAAGAATCTTCAAGATACACCTGTAAGAAAATCAGTAAATTATGCACCACGACACATGTAGCCAAGCGCAATGATGTGGTGCTCTGCCAATAACCTGGAGACGAAATGATCAACTTGAATACCAAAAAAACCCTAATGAGTGTAGCAGTGGCAAGTGCCTGCAGTTTTGTTGGCGCCAGCGCTTATGCTCAGCAGGCGGAAGCCCCACAAAAAGCCAAAACAGAAGAAGTAGAGACAGTGACCGTGACTGGCTACCGCAAAAGTTTAGGTTCATCGATGAATCTTAAGCGCGATTCACAGGGTATTGTTGATGGTATCGTCGCCGAAGATATTGGTAAGTTTCCAGATACGAATCTGGCTGAGTCACTTCAACGTATTAGTGGTGTTTCTATTGATCGTTCCATTGGTGAAGGATCCAAAATTACTGTCCGTGGTGTTGGGCCAGACTTCAACCTGGTTTTGCTCAATGGCCGCCAAATGCCAACCTCAAATTTAGGTGACCTCAATGGTCGCGCGTTTGACTTTGCCAACCTCGCCTCTGAAGCGATCTCTCAATTGCAAGTGTACAAGACGAGTCGTGCCGAAACACCAACCGGTGGTATCGGCGCCACCGTTAATGTGATGACTGCAAGACCGTTAGAGAATCCAGGTATGCGTGCCAGTGTGGGCGTAAAACTGGTCAAAGACAGCTCGAGCAGCACGCTACCAAATGACGTCAAATCTGGTTCCGCAGTGACACCAGAGTTTTCAGGTATCTACAGCAATACCTTCGATGAAAACAGAATCGGTATCGCGATTAGCGCGAGCAAACAAGAGCGCAATCTTGGCTATAACAGTGCGGCTGTATCGAACGGATGGCGTGGTCCATTCCGTGGTGACGAGAACAATTGGGGAACTGTCCCACAACCAGGTTCGCCAGGATCAAACAACATCACCAACCGTCCAGCGGCGACAGACATCTACTCTGTCCCGCAAAACTTGAACTACAGTATGAATGGCGTGCAACGTCAACGTACCAATGGTCAACTGACTTTACAGTTTGCACCGATCAAAGAGTTGGTCACAACACTCGATTACACCTTGTCCGAAAATAGAATCCAAACTCGTCGCCAAGATTTGTCGGCCTGGTTTAATTTTGGCCCTTCCGTGACTTCTTTTAGCAAAGGACCAGTGGCGGCACCTGTGATTTATACGGAAACGATTAATCCAGCAAATAGCGATATCGCCATGGGCGGTGCGCAGTTCGCTACTAAGACGCAAAATAAGTCACTCGGCTTTAATACCGTATGGACGCCAAGCAAGGAGTTAAAACTCGAGCTAGATGTCCATAAATCTAGTGCTGAATCGAAATCTGATAGCCCATATGGTTCCAGCAATGTATTGGGAACAGCCAGCTTCAGCCGAGGCACAACCACGGCAGACTTCTCTAAGGATTTCCCAGTACTCAGTATTCAAGGTGCCAATTTCGCCGGTGCCCCACAGCAAGTCACGGGATCCGTCTTTCAAAATGGTTATATGAAAGGCGACATTGAGCAGCTTCAATTAAAAGGTCGCTTAAAGATTTTAGAAGACTCTAATCTGGTGTTTGGTGTAGCGGCCACGACAGTCGAAAATCGCTCAGCATTTTCAAATCAGCAGCGTGATACATGGGGCGGTGCGACGAAGGGATCGGATTATCCAAGCAGTGTCTGGCATGCGGAAACGGTTAGAAAGTACTTTAGCAAAATTGATGGCAGCAGCAATGCGGCACTATTCAATAACTTCAATACTTTCAACTTCGAACAAGTGAGACAAATCGCTGCTACGGCATCTGGCCGACCAGATCTGTATTTGCCAAAAACCACATTCGATACGGACCAGATCGCCAACGAAAAGTCCAAGAGTGCCTATTTGCAAATGAACACCAACTGGGATACGGCCTTACCGATGCATACAGCAATCGGTGTTCGCTTTGAGAAAACTGATGTTCTTTCAACCGCCTTGGTGCCAACAGCAAAAGCGATCGTGATGGTGTCGAACAATGAATTTCCAATTACCTTTGGAGAGCCAAGCTTCACCACGCTAAAGGGAAGTTACAGCAATGTTTTGCCTAGCTTCGATTTGGATATCGATCTGCATAAAGACATGATTCTGCGTGCAAGCTATGGCGAAACGATAGGACGTCCGCGCTACGATCAGATTCAAGGTGGACAGACCTTAGACTCCTTAGTGCGCATTAATGGCGGCACAGGTAATCAGGGTAATCCTTCACTGAAACCAGTGAAATCCAAAAATCTTGATTTGTCCTTCGAGTGGTACTACGGAAAACAAAGCTTTTTTGCAGCAGGCATGTTTAAGAAAGACTTAAGCAACTATGTCGGTCAATCCAAAGTCACTGCAACGCCGTTCAACCTGCGCACTCCTGTTGGTGGCGCGTTGTGGAACGAGGCAATAGCCAAAGGCGGCGCGGCCTGTGCGGCTGGCGATGTTACTTGTATCCGAAACTACATTTTCCGTAATCACAATGGTGCTCCGGGCGTTGTAAAAGGGACACCGGATGCTTCTGGAAATGAAACAGGAACGATTACTGGCCAAGCTAACGATCCGATCGCAAAGTTTGAAATCACCACGTTTAGCAACCAAAAAGCCGCCAGCCTGAATGGTCTAGAACTCAATGTACAGCACATGTTTGGCGACAGTGGCTTCGGTCTCTCTTCCAACTATACTTTCGTGCGTTCTAACCTTAAGTATGACAACTACAAGATTGGTGAACAGTTTGCCTTAATCGGTCTCAGTAACTCGGCAAATCTGGTTGGTATGTATGAGCAAGGTGCTTGGTCTGCGCGTGTTGCCTATAACTGGCGCGGCAAATTCTTAGCATCGACTTTTGACGGTGCCGGTCCTAATCCTATCTATGTTGAACCATACGGACAGGTCGATTTGAGTGTCGGATATGCCTACGATAGTAAGCTCGCTTTTCAGTTCGAAGCGATTAACTTAACCGACGAAATTCAACGTACTCATGGTCGTACCCAAACGATGTTGCAAAGTGTGACCCAGGCAGGGCCGCGCTACATGATTAGTGCTCGCTACAAATTCTAATACCGGAGATATCAACGTAGGTATAGAATGAAGCGATAGATATCAGTCGTCGATGAAAAAGAAACAGGCCACTGCACAAACAGTGGCCTGTTTTTCGACCCAGATAGACCTTTGTCATGGTCGCGTGTCAGCTAAGTTGTCGCATATTGAGAGCGTTTGACGATTCCACGCTTGACTATGGCGACGTCAACGGAAAATGTTATGCAAAGTAGCGTCATCAAACAGATAGTCATCGTCGGCGGCGGTTCAGCGGGCTGGCTAAGTGCCGCGATCATCGCTGCCGAGCATCAGTCTTCACAAAGCTCTGCATTACAAGTGACCTTGATTGAGTCGCCTGATGTGGCGACCATCGGCGTCGGTGAGGGAACATGGCCCACTATGCGCGATACCTTAAGAAAAATCGGTGTTTCTGAGTCCGATTTTTTTCGGGAATGTGATGCCTCCTTCAAACAGGGATCGAGGTTCAATGGCTGGGTGACCGGTTCTGAAGACGACTACTATTTTCATCCATTCGTGCTGCCACAAGGTTATGGCGACGCCAATTTGGTTGCTGCTTGGCAGGAGCGCCATGTTGATACACCTTTCGCTGATCTAGTCAGTTTTCAACCACATCTTTGTGTACATGGTAAGGCGCCAAAGCAAATGGTGACGCCAGAATACGCCGCTGTTGCCAACTACGGCTATCATCTCGATGCCGGAAAATTTGCACTTTTTTTACGTAAGCACTGCACTGAAAAATTAGGCGTGCGGTATGTGGCTGATCATGTTGTCGCAGTCAATTCGCATGCGAATGGCGATATCGCTTCGCTCCAACTAAAGCAGATGGGTGCGCTAGAAGGTGATCTCTTTGTCGATTGTTCTGGCTCTCAGTCGCTGCTCTTAGGGCAGCACTTTGGCATAGCATTTTTGTCGCAAAAACATATCCTATTTAACGATACGGCGCTCGCAGTCCAAGTCCATTATTCTGACGAACAGAGTGAAATTGCCTCACAGACTATTTCAACCGCACAAGACAGTGGCTGGATCTGGGATATCGGTTTGCCGACACGTCGCGGTACCGGCTATGTGTATTCGAGTGCCCATACTTCAGACGACAAAGCTGAACTGGCATTACGCAACTACCTGATAAAGACAGGCGCAGGGAAGGATATCAACGCCCCCAAAAAACTCAGTTTTAATCCGGGCTATCGACAACAATTCTGGCATCGTAACTGTGTAGCAGTCGGTCAGTCCGCGGGCTTTATTGAGCCCTTGGAAGCGTCCGCTTTAGCGATGGTTGAGTTATCGGTTGCGATGTTGAGTGAGCTGATGCCTGTCACGCGCTCTGCGATGGAGATCATGGCGCAACGTTTTAATGAGGCCTTCACTTATCGCTGGGAGCGGGTCATCGACTTTTTGAAACTGCACTATGTTTTAAGTCGACGTAGCGATTCAGCGTATTGGATAGACAATCGTGAAGCAGATTCGATTCCGCAACGGCTAAAGGATTTGCTGATTTTGTGGCGGCATCGCAGTCCGTCCCGTTATGATTTGGCGCGGATTGAAGAAGTTTTTCCTTCCGCGAGTTATCAATATGTGCTGTACGGAATGGGCTATCGCGACGCTCAACAGCAGCCACAAAAAGCTTCCGATCATGCCGACCTCGCTGAAGACTATTTCCGAGAGGCGGCCATTCTTACCGAAAAAATGTTGAGAGCCTTGCCGACTAACAGAGAGCTCATCGATCATATACGACGTTTTGGCATGCAAAAAATCTGACGTAATTGACGAAGTAAAAAACCATAACATGAGAGACAAGAAATGGCGAATCTAGCTTTACTTAACAACGTAGACCATAAAGATTTACGGATCATCACAAGCCGTGCTCGGCAGTATGGTGATGCCGTGATGTCTACATTGACCTTCCCCGCAGAATTCCGAGATCTACAAGCGCATTATCCTATTGTCTTTCGTAAGACCGCTGACGGTACGAGTTTTGAACCGCTGGCACTGTTTGGTTTTCAGGAAGAAGAAAATTTATTCCTTAGTGGCGATGCTTGGGATGCCTCTTATGTACCGCTCTTAATTCAACGCCAGCCCTTCTTGATTGGTAAAGTCGGCGATGAACTGATGATGAATATCGATCTTGATCATCCTAGAGTGAATAAGACCGAGGGCGAACTCCTATTTTTGCCGCATGGCGGCATTAGTGAATTTTTAGAGCGGATGAATTCGATCTTATTGCAAATACATGAAGGCTTACAAAGCACGCCAGCATTTGTGGCTTCGTTAATGGAGCATCAATTGCTGGAATCTTTTGTGCTCGATGTCGAGCTTGCCGATGGCTCCCAAAATCGTCTAGCTGGCTTCTACACTATCAACGAAGAGAAATTACATGGGCTGCCAGGCGCAATGCTAGAACGATTTAACCAGCTTGGCTATTTGCAAGCAATCTATATGGTCATCGCCTCTATCTCCAATTTCCGCGCCTTGATCGAAAGAAAGAATCGCTAATATGAAGTCTATGCTTAGCTGCGTCAGGGAGATTAAGGGACTGGGGCCACAAGATCTCAATGATGTCATTCTCCAGTCGACACAGCCTCTCATTTTGCGTGGACTCATTTCGTCATGGCCCATGGTACAGGCGGGTCTATCTTCAGATCAAGACGCGGCCTTGTACCTGCGCCGCTTTTATCGTGATGCGAATGTCGTTGCGATGCTTGGTGAGCCGGAGATGAAAGGGCGGTTTTTCTACAATGACGATTTAAGTGGTTTCAATTTTTTTCCTGTGAATACCAACTTAGGTGCGGTATTGGGAGAAATTGAAGATCATCGTCATGATGAAAAGCCTCCCGCAATCTACGTAGGCTCCACCACGGTCGATACTTGCCTACCAGGCTTTCGATCAGAGAACGATATTGGATTAGGTGAACGTGATCCTCTCATGAGTATCTGGATTGGCAATCAAACCAGAATCGCAGCTCATTACGATCTTCCCGACAATATTGCCTGTGTCGCTGCAGGCCATCGTCGTTTCACCTTGTTCCCCCCCAATCAATTAAGCAATTTATATATAGGTCCCTTGGATTTTACCCCCGCGGGACAGGCGATTAGCTTAGTTGATTTTTTGAACCCTGATTTTGACAAATTCCCAAAATTTGCCGACGCTTTACAGCACGCCCAAGTGGCTGAGCTTGCACCAGGCGACGCGCTTTTTATCCCTAGTATGTGGTGGCACCATGTCGAAGCACTCGATCGTTTTAACGTGCTGGTCAATTATTGGTGGCGTCAGTCACCCGATTATATGGACACCCCTACCAACGCTCTGATGCTTGCGCTCTTGAGTGTGCGTGATCTGCCACTTGAACAACGGCAAGCTTGGCAGGAACTATTCCGCCACTATGTGTTTGAAGCGGATGAAACGCAGTTGGCACATATTCCGCTGCAAGCTCGTGGCGTCTTAGCGCCGTTGGACGCAGATGCGGCCCGCATTTTGCGCGCGCAGCTCATCAAGAAAATGAACCGTTGATTAGTGCCAGATCTAAACAAAGTCGCTAAGCAAAGTCACCAAAAAAATAAGGAAACAATATGCAAGAACAGACCCAAGAAAAGCGCGTCCCGAAACGCATCCGCCGCGTGGTGATTGCTGGTGGTGGCACCGCTGGCTGGATGGTTGCCGCAGCGCTTTCCAAGACACTCGGAAAATTACTGGATATAAAACTGATCGAATCTGACGAGATTGGTACTGTCGGTGTGGGCGAGGCCACGATTCCAACCATCATGAATTTTCATAATTTACTCGAAATAAATGAGCAAGAATTCATGGAGGCAACCCATGCAACCTTCAAACTCGGCATCAGTTTTGAGAATTGGCGAGATCGTCATGAGGACTATATTCATTCCTTCGGATTGACTGGCACTGATCACTGGACCGCAGGGTTTCAACATTTTTGGATGAAAGGTCGCGAGCGTCATTTGGCAAGCGATTACGGTGACTACTGCTTGGAGCTCAAAGCCGCGCAGGCGCAAAAATTTGCCCATTTGCCGAATAATGGGATGAACTATGCCTACCATATTGATGCCAGCCGCTATGCAAAGTATTTACGTAAATTTAGTGAGCCCTTTGGTGTTCAACGGATCGAAGGCAAGATCACGCAAGTCGTCACGGATCCTCTTACGGGTGACATCAAATCGCTCAAACTAGATTCCGGAGTCGATATTGAAGGCGATCTATTTATCGACTGCACAGGATTCCGCGGACTGCTCATTGGCGAAACCATGGGAGTCGCCTATCAAGATTGGTCACACTGGCTATTTTGCGATAGCGCAGTCGCGGTGCAAACAGAATCGGTCAGCGATGCGCTACCTTACACCCGATCGATCGCGCGCGACGCCGGTTGGCAGTGGCGCATTCCGCTCCAGCATCGGGTCGGCAATGGCTTAGTGTTTTCCAGTCGCTACATCGATGACGAGCAAGCCAAGCGCGTCTTGTCCGACAATATCGAGGGAGCTCCCTTGATGCAACCCCGGGTTCTTAAATTCCGACCAGGGCAACGTGAAAAAACATGGAATGGCAATTGCGTCGCGATTGGTCTAGCCAGTGGATTTTTGGAACCCATCGAGTCGACTAGTATTCATCTAATTCAACGCGGGATCATTCGCCTGATGCAGATGTTTCCAAACGATGGAATCTGTCAATCCGATGTGGATGAATACAATAAGCAAACCGATTATGAGCTGCAGCATATTCGCGATTTTATTATTCTCCATTACCACGTTACCAATCGGACGGACACCCAGTTTTGGCGCGACTGTCGCGATATGAAGATCCCTGCATCGCTCCAACATCGTATCGATTTGTTCCGTGAGGCGGGTCGCGTGTTCCGCGTTCCGAACGAATTGTTTGCCGAAAATTCGTGGTTGCAAGTCATGTTAGGACAAGGAATCATGCCGCGTCAGCATCATCAAGTCGCCGACCTGATGGGGGATGCCGAACTATCCGCATTTTTGAATGGAATTCGTTCATCGGTAGAGCGCACAGTCATGCAACTGCCATCACATCAAGCTTATGTTCAACAATACTGTAATAGCCGATGATGCCTCTTGGGATCGCTTTGCAAAAAATGCCGTATGAACTTAGCGATGAAACGAACCTGCGCTGAATTGAGTATTTGCATCAAATGAGTCAACAAGTTGCATTTAAAATGAGCCTTGCTATTGCATGGAAAAGTGCCATGCAGTTGCAAGGTGCGTCAACGATTGGACTAGCGCATTTTAAGAAACTAGAAGTGCATGATGGCGAGGTGGAGATGCAGTTTGTCTATCAGAGAAAGACGGAAAAAAAGAGTGGACAACGAGCTTATTCGTAGAGGCTATCCAAAGGGCTGCGAGTATTGCCATGAATGTTACCTACATGTGTGTATATCATCGTGGTACTCAGGTCAGCGTGTCCCAACAGTTCTTGCACCGTACGAATATCGCAGCCTGATTGCAGCAGATGGGTGGCAAACGAATGTCGTAAGGTATGTGGCGTAGCGGCTAAGTTGATGTCAGCCTGTACTTTTGCAGTCGTAAATGCACGTTGAAAACTGCGATCAGTCAAATGCTCGCGAACGTATTTGCCAGATGCTGTATCTATCGCATAGCGCGCCTGTGGAAAGACCCAATACCAAGGCCAAGTTTGTCCCGCTGTCGGATAGAGACGGGCGATGTTCGATGGCAAAGCGACCTCAGCGACATTACCAGCACGATCTTTGGCCCAAATGCTATTAACAAACGCCAACTGCGCGTTGAGCAAGTCCAAGAGCGCAACTGGCAGCATCACAATGCGATCCTTCTTACCTTTGCCCTCTCTCACGGTAATCGTCTGATTCGGAAAATCCAAATCTTTGACGCGCAAATTGAGCGCCTCGTTGAGTCTCATCCCTGTACCGTATAACAGCTTTGCCAATAACAAATGCACGTCAGACAAATGAGCAAACAATGTGCTGATATCTTCCGTGGACAGCACGACCGGCAAGCGATGACTCGCACGAGGCGTACCAATCGCATTAAGCCAAGGCAGATCAATGCGGAGAACGTGTTTATATAAAAATAGCAGTGCGGCGAGTGCTTGCTTATGGGTCGAAGCCGACACTCCTTTCTCATTGGCGAGATAACTCAAAAAGGCCGCCACCTCTACCGCCCCCATATCTTTAGGATGCCTAAGTTGATGAAAGCGGATATAGGAACGGCACCAATACACATACACTTGCTCAGTGCTGGCGCTATAGTGTTTATACCGAATTGCTTCCTTGACTCGATCCAGAAGCTTGGTAGAATGCAAAGGGATTGCAGTGTCGGTTTTCATAGAAAATTTAATACTGATTAAATATACAGTATATCCATGAAGAGCCTTGCTGCAAAAGGATTTTAAGAAAATTTTTAAAAAATTTATGCGAACTGTGTCGGTTTTATTCGACGAGCTGTCGCGGAAAACACGTTCCCTGGAAATAGAGAGCTAGTGTGTAATTTTGGGTAGCCAAATATAATACACAATAACTGTATGTTTATACAGCTCGAAAAAAATGCTATTTAGTG
>JAYVHZ010000273.1:0-15513 GCA_043770645.1 Undibacterium sp.
ATTGTTGCCACTCATTCTCCGATGGTTATGGCGTCCTCAGAAACTGTCTTCGATTCAGATCTCGATTCTCTTGTACATTTAGATCTTGCGGAAAGCGGAGAAGTAAGTTTGAACGAAATTGAATTTATAAAATTCGGCGATGCATCCGCATGGTTGACATCACCGGTTTTCAATTTATGTCAAGCTAGGTCAACCGAGGCTGAATCCGCTATAGAGGATGCGAAATTACTACAACTGCAAGAAAATATTTCTAGCGAAGATGTACGAAAAGTTTCCGAACGCTTAGTTCGCTATTTGTCGGCTGATGACAAGTTCTGGCCAAGATGGATTTATTTCGCTGAACAACACGGCGTAGACTTATGATTCGCGTCGAGCAAAAACCTGAACCTCTAACTTTCGACCAAGAGGTACGTCAGCCCGGATTGAAGTTTTTGAGAGACTGCCCTTCTCCCAATGGGGTTCAGTTTAAAAAGAAAGAATATTGGAAAAAATCGGCCGCGGAATTGCACTCGGCGTATGGTGGTGTTTGCGCATTTACTTGCATGTACGTAATGCCTCCTGCAAGCACAGATCACTTTCTTCCAAAATCTTTACATCCAGGGCAGGCATATGAATGGAGTAATTTTCGGTTAGCAGCACCTCGTGTAAATGGGTTCAAAGACAATAGTATTCAAGTGGTTGACCCTTTTGTAGTTGAGCCGGGATGGTTTGTTCTTGATTTTCCAAGTTGTCTCGTAAAGCCAGGTGCTGAGCTTTCAGCGCTAAAAAAATCTCAAGTCAAGAATTCGATTACGATATTGAGGCTAAACGACGAACACTTCGTTCAAGAAAGGGCGAACATAATGTTAATGACCGCTTTGGGGAAAGTTGGACTTGGATTTCTCGATGAAAGGTATCCCTTTCTAGCAATTGAAATAGCGCGCCAGAATATTGCCGAAAGACTCCATCTGATTTTTAAAATGCGGAACAATTAAGAGAACTAATATGGTCAGAATAAAGAAAGTGAGGTTTCTTTTGAAATTACCAGTTTCGACTTTTTCAGAAAAATCTCAATTTTTTATAACAGGTACTAATCTTGAGAATTCCAATGTTTTTTCGACCCAAAAAACTCTACAAGTATTTATCAGCAGATGGTGCTCAACAGCTATTTTCATCTAATAACCCCGCAATCTGGTTTCGTCTTTCGAATCGATTGAATGACATTTACGATCTGCGCCCAATAGGCTCTTACGCTGATGAATTTGGAGCTTTAGCAACATTCTGTCTTAGCGAATCACCAAGCTCTGCACCGATGTGGGCACACTATGGTTCAGGTGGAGAAGGTGTAATTCTTGAATTCTCACTTCAATCGGAATTCTTCGCAAAAATCCCACCAATAAAAGTTCGTTATCGTACCAAGCGTCCAACAGTTAAAAATGCGCGCGAAGCATTGATTACAAAAAATGTTGAATGGGCTTACGAACGTGAGTGGCGCAGCTTCGTATCACTCCCCCAAACCCATTCACATAACCACCAATTCCTTCCGTCCGAACAGGCGGTAAGCATTCCATTCCCTTTTGAGGCTTTGACCGCAGTGATTCATGGTTATGATTCTAGGGTGTCTACAGGAAAATTTTTAGGAATGCCTGAAGCAAGTCATATCGAGGAGCGTGTTTGTCGTGCGCGAGCATGGGATTACGGCCTTAATATTTGCACTCTTGACGATATGAACCATCTTTTGGAAAACCGAGATGCAGCGGTGTGGGGCCGCAAACAGAAACGATAGCGATCAACATCGCAATCAATTTCCATCAACCCAAAACCTCAACCCCACAACCCACCAAATACTCAAAAGTCCCATCCAAATATTCCGGCAAGCGCGTCGCATCTTCTGCGTCGCCTTGCGGTACAAAGATCACCATGCCTTGGCGTGCTCTGGTGAGTAGTACGCGGTAGGCGTTTTCCAGGTAGCGCTGTTGTTCTTCTTGCTGTCTGCGCTTCCAGCTGGTGCCGGTGAATTTCCAATGTTTGAATTGGCCGTCTTGCTTGCCATCCGTTTTCTGGTAGCGGTAGTCGTCGTCCCAGCCTATCAGGCACCAATCTAGTTCCAGGCCTTGGATATCAAATTCGGTGGCGACGTCTTCTAAAAAATGGCAAGAGCGTATGTCGTCTTGTGGGTTGAGAAACCAGTCGGCGGCAGTCAATCTATTTTTAACGAAGATGCCTTCGGGTTTCAGGCGTATTGCGCCGGATGAGGCGATCATGCCCTTGGTTTCGTTGGCGCGCGCTTGCGCCTTGATCCATGCTTTAGCTGTGGCCAGATCACGGGTGATTTTGATGGGGAATTTATGTTTGAATTCTTCGTAGCACGCTCGCGCTTTGTCTGGCTGATTGTGGATCAGGTAGTGCACCATGTGCGAGAGCTTTTCTGCGCGGAAGGATCGCATCGATGTCGCCAGATGCAGGCTGGCTTGCGCGGTGGCGCGCTTACCAGTGCCAGCGATGGCGGCAAAGCTGACATCGCGGCCAGCGTATTCGATCTGCGTGAGTTTGTCTGAGTAGTGCACATCCCAATCGGCAAACTGTGTTGCCAGCGCATCTACCCAGCCTTGCAACCCCGCCTCGCCCGTGTTGATCTCTTGCCCGCCGCCGATCAGGGCGACGATCACGCACCAATCGCTGTGCCTATCCATCACGCTGATGAGAAATTCTGGTTCGGATTGCGAGAAGCCGCTTTGCCCGCGCTTGGTGGACATGAACTTGGAGGTGTTTTCTGCATCCCATGCGCGTTGTGCTTCATCAAAAATCACCACGCGTTCGGGCGGTGCGCTTTTGTCTTTGATGTATTCATCGCGAAACTTGTGAATGTTTTGTATCTTGGTTTCTGCGCTACGCAGTTCTGCGGCCTTGCTGTTGGCGGAGCCACGCGCCACCGCATCACGTGCCAGCGCTTCGGTGAGTACATTCACCAAAGGGTCATTGCCGGATAAGAACACCGCTTGCTCTTCGGCGTCTGCATTGATATTGGTGGCGATGTTCAGCCCAATTAATGTCTTGCCCGCACCCGGCACACCGGTGACAAAGCAAATCGTTTTGCGCTGATGCAAGCGCGCTTGATGAATGATGGCTTGTAGTGCATTGCTGGTGATATGCAGGTTTTCTCCTGCATCATTGCGCGCGATATCGCTAACATCGTGATTGGCATACAGTGCTTGCGCCGCTTCAATAATCGTTGGCGTCGGTTTGTAAGAAGAATATAGCCAATGCGGCAAATCGATCGATGCTGTTTGCGGTATCGCTTGCAGGCAATGCCGCAGTACTTCATTGAGATTGCTACGATTGGCGCGCAAAGGGGCGTGCACACCATCTTGCTGCGGGATCGCTGTGATAGTGGCGGCGAGATTCGGTAAGGCTTTGGCGCTGGCCTGTGTCGCAATCAAAATCGGCACGATGATTTTGTTGTGGCTACCTTCGTGGAAGTGATGCAGATCGAGTGCATAGCCATGGGCTTGACGCATATCGGCTGGCAAATACGCTTTGGCACCGATCTTAAATTCCAGCACAAACAGAATATTCTTAACGATCAACACCGCATCGACGCGCCTGCCCATACGGGGGATCAAGACTTCAAACAAGAGGTAGCCATCGGCAAAGTCAAACAGCACTTCATGCAAGATCTTGGCCTGCTCTATCCACGCACTCTTTTGCTCTTTCGTCGCATGCTGGCCTAATTGCAGCGACAGCTGGCCTGCAATGTAATCGGGTGTTTGTAATAAAAAAGCAGAAACATCAGCGCCATACAAAGCACGCCGACTCATCGCGCACCATCAAGATCGGCAAACAAAGCAGCCACAGGCACATCCAGCGCCTTGGCAATGCGGAAGATATTGGCCAAGCTCACATTGCGCACACCACGCTCTATGCCGCTGATATAGGTGCGATCGAGTTCGGCAATTAAGCCGAGCTGCTCCTGACTAAGGCCTTGCGCAACTCGCAATTGCTTGAGATGTTGTCCAAACGCGAGAAGATCTTTATCCGCCATGCATGCCCCATGAAGACCAATTATTCAATCGGCCATCATGGTTGATTGTGACTTATAGGTCTACGGACTATGAGTCACATATTCTCTATTTTGGAGGGAAGGTTTCTAAGTCTTGATTTTAGCTAGGCGGAATTAGATCTCAGGAGCGACCGCGATTTAAGCGAGCTAGTTTTTCTAACTGCTGCGCTAGTTCAGCTTCGCATATGGTGTCTGGCGCATTCTTGATTTCAAACTCGATTGCTGCTTCATTATGCTGAACCTCGGTTACCAGATAACAGACGCGATTTACAATTCTTAGACCGGGCACTATCCATTGCCCATCGTTTTCACCTTCAAGCACAGTCCATACATTTTCCGATGGTAGTTGGCTCGCGAGAGCCAGATCCGAGCCGAAGGTTTCTAAGCCAAGACCGCCCCAGATTTCATATTTTGCGGCAGGATGTCGGTAGGGTTTGAAATAGTGATAAAAGACGTCTTCGTGCAACCGCAACGGTTCATCATTTATTTGGAGAGACCCACTAATAATTTGATGAAGGTCGTAATATCTCTCTGCAAGGAATCGTTTGATTGCATTTCCACTTCTTTGACGTTCTCAAACTCGTGCCAATCATGGTCGAGTTCTTCGTCTATGTCGTCGAAAAATAGAGTTGGTACTTCAGCGAGTAAAGGGTCGAAGAATAACTCATCGATCAGTGAGCTCTTCATCATTGATGTGATTGCCTCGGGAGCTAAACATTCTTTATTGCTAAAGATCACGCTACCAAATTGTTTGAAATTACCCGCATCGCGATAGAGGTAAGAAAATTCTATGTTCATGACTTAACAATTTGAATTTTGTTCGTAGGAACAGATAATTCTATCCTGGTTCCAGTCAAAACAAATGCATAAGTCCAAGCGAAGATTAAAAGCGTCTACGTCGCCTAAAAACGAATTAGTCCTGATACATTTGATCAAAAATTTGTTTATCGCAAATTAAGAAAGAGAGGCAACAATTGATTTCCCACATCTTCCTAGGTATCACCGACCACACCCGCGCCCATGATTTTTATTCTGCGATCATGAATGAGCTGGGCTATGTTTTGAAGTTTTGTTATCCCGAAAAATCTTGGTCTGGTTGGGTTGAGAAAGGTACGCTTCGGCCCATCGTAGGTATTGGTAAGCCTTACGACGGCGAGCCTATGAGTGTCGGTAATGGTCAGATGTTGGCGTTGTTGGCGAAGAGTCGTGCAATGGTGGATGCAACTTATGCTAAAGCAATCGGACTCGGGGCAACTTGCGAGGGTGCTCCTGGCTTACGCCCGCATTACCACCCAAATTATTACGGCGCTTACTTTCGCGATTTGGATGGCAACAAGATTTGTATTTGCTGTCACGAGAGTGAGGCCGTTTGATTTCTTCGCACTGCAAGCTGCTTGAATGAGTATTGCCTTATTCTTTTGCTGGCGGCGCGAACAACCACAATACCGCTTGCTCAAAATCTTCGCGCCAAAACTTCTCATTGTGTTCTGCGCCAGCGACGATTTTGAGGCTGAGATTCTCGCGCGGATGGCCTGCTTTCAGCAGCTCTGTATAAGATTTTTGTGCATCAGCGGCTTGTGATCCGCCTTCTTTTTCACCTGCTGCGATGTACAGTCGTGCATCTTTGGCCGCTGGATGGCTAGAGATAAATTCTATTGATTGATTAGAGATCCAGTACGACGGTGAGTAGATTCCTGCTTTGCTAAACACTTGTGGAAATTGATTGATCGCGTGGTGTGAGATCAAGCCGCCCATGGAGCTACCCATGATGGCGGTGTTGGCGCGGTCTGGTTTGCTGCGATAGTGTTGATCGATGTATGGCTTTACGACATTGACGATAAACTCCACGTATTGCTTACCTTCGGCAGGACTAAATTCTGGATTCGACCACGGGTTCAGTTCATTCATGCGTTTGCTTTCACCGTTGTCGATGCCGACCACGATCAATTCGAGTTTGCCAGCGGCGGCTAAAGCGTTCATCGTTTCATCGACACTCCATTCACCGGCATACGAAGTTCGCACATCAAATAAGTTTTGGGCGTCGTGCATGTACAGCACCGGGTAAGACTTTTGTGACTGGGCATAGTTAGGTGGCAGATAGAGTCGAATCTGGCGCGAACGATTAAGTCCAGGCATGGCGAGTTTGTCTGCCAACACAATGACATTGGCTTGCGCTGTGGAAGTTTTGGTCGAGTTGTCTTTCTTTGCGTCGCAGGCGCTCGTCATCGCACACAGAGACAGCAGAAAAATTGAGATTGTTTTCATATAGGTATCTATCGATGATCAGTCAGCCGCTCATTGCAGCCCAAGTAAGTTGTCGGACCACAAAACGTGGCGGAAAGTTTTATCTTGCGCTGCGTTTTTTGAATCAGTGCCATTTTTTACAGTGACCTTATTAATACGCCCAAAAAGATTTTTTGAACACGACTAGCCCGAAACAAAGCAGCGTTCGCAGCCTTTCTTGTCTTTTTATTCAGTTAACTCTATATCTTTTTAAGACAGTCACACTTCGTGAACCACAAACTGCACACTATGTGCAAAACAACTAGACGGCAAGTGCTCCAAAGGAATATTCTTTCATTATTCCCTCAGGTAACAGTTGTTATGCAGCGAGCACCTTGCTTGATGAACAAACTAATGAGCATTGACTGAGCTTTTATCGAGCATTGAGTGGATAAATGATTAACTCAGTAAGCCTGTTTGCTGTACCAATCATTGATCAACAAGAATTCCACGCCACCGACGGCGACGATCAGTATTATTTTTGACAGAATATTTAGGAGTTGGTTATGCGTAAGGACGAACACGGTGTTGTATACGGGACGGAAGATGTACTGACAAGTTTATGTAATTCGGTCACTCGCGTGCTGAATGTGGCGACGCAAACGAAGATCCATTATTCCGCCATGGTGCAGCGTATTACCAAGATCGGCCTCAAGCCGGATATCGGCTGTTTCGTTTTGTTTGATGGTGGATTCTCTGGCTTGGTCGTATTGAATTTTTCAGGCTCTGCCGCTTTGGAAATTTACGAGAAATACATGCTGAGTATGGGCATGCCTAAATCAGAACTCGCGACTGCGTTTACTTCGGATGAAGTCTCTAATATTTTGGGTGAGTTGATGAACCAAATCGTTGGTGATTTCACAGGTAAAGTTCGTCGTGAGCTGCAAACGAACATCACGCAAAATCAACCAAAGATGTTGGTACTCAATAAGCAAGTCATGCTGAGCGTCGATACCCCGCTAGACCGTCCAGAAATCCGTCGCGTCTCTTTCTTCACTGAGAGCAATAACATCTTCTACCTCGAACTGGCAATTGATCGTACAGAATTTATCAAACTACACGACTTCGATTCCAGTGAAGTACTCGATCCGGATGCTCTGCTCGATAGTGAGCAAGCGGATCAGGCAAAAGGTGCGTCAGCACCTGCCGCCGCGCCTGCCGGGGATAGTGATAGTGATGAACTTTTGCGTTCGTTGGGGATGTAATTTCAATCCCAGAGTCGTAAGTCAAAAAATCTGTGTCGGTTTATATTTAATCGACACAGATCGCCTTCAATACTGCAGCATGTTGTTTGTCGACAATCATCCAAACGATGTTGCCTAGTCAGCTAAGCAATCAACAGCGAATTCAAAAATTAAGGTCCCAATCTAAAGTCAAACTCAGCAATTACCTGCAAAAATATCTGCAAAGCCGGATTGGCATCGGTCGCTCGCCAGATTGCTAGCAGGTCAGAGGTTGGTGGGATTTTGATGAAATGTATTTCGTGTTTTAGGTGATGTGCGTATGAGATCGGCATGATCGATATGCCTAGTCCTTTGGCGACCAAACCCAGTAGCGTCACGCCGAAATCGGATTCGGCGTGGATGATGGGATCAAAGCCTGCCTCTTGAAAAATGGCGCGTAGTTGTGAGGCGTGTTCGCTTTTTCCATTGAGTGCGGGTAGCACAAATTCTTCATCTCTTAGTTTGTATAAATCCTTCAATGTCAGTTCGCGCTTGCTTGCGAATTTGTGCTGTGCTGGTACCACCAGCGCAAAATTTTCTGTCATCAGATGGCTAGACACTAAATCTTTTGCCTTGGCAGTTTCACGATTAAACGCGATATCGATGCGATGGGATTGCAAGAATGAATCAACATCCCCCGCATCGACTTCGATCATTTGCGCGACGATGTGTGGGTGTTGTTGATGCAATGCCAGCAGTAAATCGGGTAAGACAGAAAAGGTGATTGAGGCTGGATGACCTATGCGTATCGTGCCGATTTCGCCAGACGCAATCAGACCAGCGCGGCGCGTCACGCTGTCATAATCGGCTAGCAGTTTTGCGTACTGATCGCGTAAAAATTCTCCAGCGGGTGTGAGTTTGACGTTGCGCTTATCGCGTTCAAATAAATCAAAACCAAGTTCTTGTTCCATACTTTTGATATGCCTACTCAATGCCGATTGAGTGATGAAGACTTTCTCCGAGGTTTTCCAAAAATGCAGTTCATCGGCGAGAGTGAGGAAGTATTGGATTTGTTGAAAATTCATGGTCAGCGACTTTTTTTAGTGAGCTCAATTAATTCGATTTTCACATTAATTAAGTCGAATTTAGCATTTTTATGCATTAAACATACGGGTAAATTAGGTGTTCGTTTATTGCGTCAGCAAATTTGCAGATCAATGTTGATTTTGAATCAGGGAAAAGTATGGAAATTCATCCAGTAAAACAAGACAAATATTTGAATATCTTGGGCTGGGGTGGCGGGATTATTTGCCTGATCGCTTATGGTCTAAATACACAAGAAATGTTGGCCAGCACCTCGTTTAGTTTTTTATTGATGAATGTGCTTGGTTGCTGCTGTTTGATTTATTACACCTACAAAAAAGAAGCGTTCGCGAATACCTTTTTGAACGGTGTCTATTTATTCATGACGCTGCTGGCGCTCATGAAACAACTTTAGGAGACGACGATGATACGTCTATTACGCACCGATTCTAATCATGCCGATTTTCAAGCACTGGTGGTTGAGCTTGATCGTTATTTGGCTAAGACCGATGGAGATGAACATGCGTTTTATTCGCAATACAATAAGTCGGATGGTTTGAAGCATGTTGTCCTTGCCTATGATGGCGATAAAGCGGTGGGCAGCGGCGCGATCAAACACTTTGCGGATGATGTGATGGAGGTCAAACGCATGTATGTGCACCCGGATGCGCGTGGTCAGGGCGTCGCGACTTTAGTATTGCGGGAATTAGAAAATTGGACCACCGAGATGTCGTATAAAAAGTGCTTGCTGGAAACTGGGGTGAAGCAATTGGAAGCGGTGGCGCTATATCGAAAAAACGCTTACGAAGTCGTTCCTAATTATGGCCAATATGAAGGAATGGAAAACAGCATTTGCTTTGAAAAAGTAATCTCCAAATAATAGGGCGCTGACGCTTGTTTGTTGATCGTTCGTGAATTGATGGCTGCGGTTATCTAGTCGACGTCCGCTAGATTGCCACCGGCGAATCGACTACAATCGTCAATCAAACTATGTGGAGACAAACATGATAGAGATGAAACGCATCAATGCTGGCAAACTGCGTGCAATTGGCTATGACGCTCGCGAACGCTTGCTGCGCGTGGAGTTGGATGACGGTAGCGCGATTGATTATGCAGGCGTGGGGCAAGAAGTCTGGCGTCGCCTCTCGACCGCATCGTCGAGCACAGCTTGGAGTTTTTACCGCGACAATATCGAGGAGGAATTTCATGGTAAGCGTGGTGTAGCACGCGTTGCTGCAGCGTCCTCGGGAAACCGGTCGGCGTTGGAAGACTTGTTCAAGTCTCCCAGCGTCGATGAAACACCAAAATAGTGGGTAAAGATAGGGCGATACCAACGCACGGTCTGCTTAGTCTCGCTTTACTTTGATGATTTATGGCCTCCCATTCAAGCCCGAATCCTGGCCGCCTTTTTCGAACCACCATTCAAGATTTTCACGATAGCTGCCGCCGGGATAGCGTTTGACAAAGGCTTTCAGGCTGAAGTCTGGGCTAGCTTGGTCGCCGCGATCGATGCCGTCACCTAGCCAGTAGTTGAGTAAATTTTTATCACTGGTGCCAGGATGTTGTGAACGATAATATTGTAAATCGAATTCATAACTGGCTCGTTCGCCATTGGCATAGCCATGATCCGCCCAGTATTGAACCAGATCGGTCTTTCCCCACGCCGTTCCCCGCGTGTCGTAGTAGTAATCCCAGTTGAATATGGTCTTGTCGAATTTATCGTTTTCATCGCTACGTTTTTTCTTTTTACCGAACATACCTTTGATGACGTTGCCGGTTTCTCTTAATGCATTGGTGGCGGCACTGGTTGAGTTGTCGGCCAAATCACGGGCGGCATCTTTTGCTTGCTTATAAGCTTTATCAGCGGCGGCTTTGGCTGCTGCGGCAGCGTCACTGGTGATTTTATTTAAGGCTGCAGTTGCTTCATTGGCGCTGTAGCCGCTCAGCGATTTGTATTCCTTGGTGATTTTGTTGAGTGCAGCTTCGAGATCTTTGCCGATACAGTTTTGTAATTTCGACGGATCGACATTGGCGCCACCCTGACCATCCAGAATTTGGGCGATGTCCATACTTTCTTGTATCGTCACTTGCGCCTTGATTTCAAAAGGATTGATACAGCTGGCCGAAAATTCTATGCTGAGCGTGCTGCCTGCTAGCGTGATCAATAGATTCTGCCCAGCGAGATTGCCTTTGAGGCTGATGTTCTGGGTATCGCCAGTGATATCCGCTTTGGCTAACATCAAAATTTTCGTTTTACCCAACGGTCCTAGCTTGATCGTGATGTTCTCTTGGGCAGTACCATGAAATCCCGCCTTGCCAACAGAGACTTCCATCTTGCCCATGGTTTGCCCGAGGATTTTGACATCACTGTTGACATATAAAAATGGTCCGCCATCGGCCAAAGGGCCCAACAAGATGACATTAAACGGATCATCATTAACAGGGAAGGGTTTGCTACGGTCACCGAATTTGTAGGGCGAAGCAGGTTTAGGGTTACGTAACTGAAATACCGACAGAGGCTGGGTTACAGTGAGTAGAGGTTTTTTGATTGCCTGAATGTTGCCGATAAAACCGCCGCCCATCTTAGTTAATGCCGCGCTGGTTGCCGATGCCGCCATTCCCGTATCTGGCATCGCCATGGCGACGGCCATCAGAGCCTGATCTTGCAAAGTAAAACTTTGTGGCATCGCCATGCGGAACGAAAAATCTAGTAAATCCATCGCACCTGCGACATTCAATGGCGTCTGAAAATGCATCAAAATATCTTTGCTGGTGCCACTGAAGCGGGCATTGCCTTTGTAGCCAAAGACCAGTCCATTGTCGATAAAAAATGTGGTGTCGGTCAGCGTCATTTTCGGTACATTCATATTGACGACAGTACTTGGTGCTAATTGAAATTCAACAAAGGCTTCGGGCTTTAACGCATCCGCACCAGCCTTTTTCATGGTGTCACCATGCTTCATCGCATCGGCTAAACCTGCGCCCGCACCCGCGCCACTGGTTAGATCGGTAGGAATAGGAATCGCTACTGCCGCCCGCATTGTTAGCTGATCACCTTTTACGCCCATGCTTTGCAGTGTGGCTTTCATCAGGCCACCGAGGTCTGCTCTGGCGGCGAGTTGGACACCACTAGAGAAACTCAACTCGTTCACATTGAAATAACTATTACGTACGATCTGTTGCAAATCAGCCGGCATTTGTGTGATGTCGAGATCAATGTCGGTGGTGGAAATCGAAATGATGGGATCACTCAAAGAAGTACCTCCCAAAACTTTTTGCACATTGTCTTTCAGCAGTTTTGGCATTGCCATCTTTTTGTTAATGACTAATAAGAATGTCTGCTGTGTATTTTGACTGGTAAAAAAATATAACTGTAGGGCTCCAGACTTGGTGGCATAACAGCCTGTCAGATTGCCGCCGCATTTGGTATTTTTGAGCGTGCCCACCATTTTTTGCACATCGTCTTTCATATCGGCGATCGGCAAGGCGCTTAACATTTTTTTCAGGCTGGGAGTGATCTCAGGTACAGCTTGCGCTTGCGCTGGTGACTGTAGCGCGAGGGTGGCGACCGCTGCGCAAAGTAAACTAACTAGCCTGACGATGACATGTTTCATGGGGAATCCAATCATATGATGGTGGTGTAATTGCTGATGCATTTCAGGCTAGCGCGTAGTTCATTGCTGACCTATATCGATTATCTCCTGCGAGATATTTGGGTTCTAACACCCTTCTCCCGCAAGCGGGAGAAGGGACGGGGATGAGGGCGTTTCAGATCCGGACTTATGCTGATTTATATCATTCAAGAACTATACTGTTTCTGAACTACCCTCATTCCAGCACCTCTCTCGATTACGGAAGAGGGCTTGTATCAAGCTTATTCAATAAGAGTCCGATGCAGCGCTGTATGCGTTTCACCGTGAAGCGATAGTGATATTTCAAATCGCCAGCGAACCTTTACCGCAATCCAGTCGATGAAAACACAATCTGATCGACCTCTTCACCAGCTCGTCCACTGACACATCCTAGCTTTTCACCAGGGGTGACCTTGTATGTCCCTTTGCCACCGCCACTGCCGCCGTAGGGGCCGTAAGTTTTCCCTAAGTTGGATTTGAAACTTAGGTTATCGACCCTGTCGCCGCCAGCGTAACTGACTTGGACGATGTATTCGTTGGAGGCGAGAGCGACGCTGGCGTTAAATTTATTGCCAGCAGAATCGCCATGGATCTCGCCCCATCCTTTCGCGCCATAGCGAAATTGCACCGCGTCGATACGGTCGCCGGAACGTATTTTGAAACCGCTGACAGCTTGTCCTTCGCAGCTGTCGATATCATTCCAGTGTCCACCACCACCGCCACCAACACGGATAGGACCCGACACGGGGCCAGATGATGTTGAGCTCGGGCTGCCATCGAGGCCAGCGTCCTCGCCGGTGGTAATCCAATGATTGAGTGCTTCGCTATAGTTATCATTGCCATAGGTGTTTTGCAGGCTTTTTTGTCGACTCAGATAATCTGCCACATTAAAACTACTACTTCCTTGCCGGCCTTGATCTATGCCTGTCCACAGCCAATGATTCAGGATGCAGGCTAAGTCTTTCTCGTCACAGGCTTGCTGCACATCGGTATAGCGACTGAAATAGTATTTGGCGTGAAATGTCGCACTTCCTTGACGATTCGCGTTGAATCCACTGTCTCTCCAATGCGTGGCAAGATCGACGCCATTTTTGACCAGATCTGGGTATTTGTCGTAGTAAAAATCCCAATCGAATACCGAGGCCGCAAACTTTGGATCGGGGCCTTTGGAATGTTTTTTCTTGCCTATGTGTTTGAAGGCATTGCCTGCATCTTTCAGTGCTTTATTCGCCGCATCGGCGGCTTTGTCAGCGACTTCACGAGCGGCATCTTTGACCGCGTTATAGGCGGCCAATTCTTCTTGGGCGATTTTATTTAAGGCTTTGTTAGCTTCGTTGGCTGAAAAGCCCTTGATATTGCCATATTCGTTGGCGATTTTATTCAAAGCTTTTTTCAGGTCTTCGCCTATACATTTGTTGATCTTGGAAGGATCAACACTGACGCCGCCTTGTCCTTCGAAAATCTCGGCAATATTCATGCTTTCTTGAATTTTGAGGGTAGTCTTGATTTCAAAAGGATTGATACAACTAGCCGAAAAATCGATCTTCAATTCATCGCCGGATAAGATCAACTCCAACTTTTGACCCGCCACATTGCCTTTGAGGCTAATGTCTTGTACGTCTTTGGTGATGTCCGCTCTGGCTTCCATCTTGACCCCTGTTTTTCCCAGGGGGCCGAGCTTGATCGTGATGCTCTCTTCGACGCTGCCATGAAAGCCTTGCTTGCCCGCAGTGACTTCGATTTTGCCCATCGTCTGACCAAGGATGCGCACATCGCTTTTGACATACAACAGGGGACCGCCATCCGCGAGTGGTCCCAGCAAAATCACATTGAAGGGATCGTCATTGGTTGGGAAGGGTTTGTTGCGGTCACCAAATTTGTACGGTGCTGCGGGTAAGGGATTGCGCAATTGAAATACGGATAAAGGTTTAGTCACCATCAACAGTGGTCCTTTAATCGCCTTAATGTTGCCGATATAGCCGCCTCCCATTTTGCCTAAGGCGGCCGAGGTAGCTGATGCTGCCATGCTATCTGGCATTGCCATCGCCACAGTCATCATGGCCTGATCTTGCAGCGTAAATGTCTGCGGCATCGCCATGCGGAAAGAGAAATCTAGCAGATCCATCGCACCAGCGGGATTGAGCGGGGTTTGAAAGTGCAAGAGTATATCTTTGCTAGTGCCATCAAAGCGGGCATTGCCCTTGTAGCCGAAGGTGAGCAC
The DNA here is from genome assembly GCA_043770645.1 of Undibacterium sp. GTDB lineage: Bacteria > Pseudomonadota > Gammaproteobacteria > Burkholderiales > Burkholderiaceae_D > Undibacterium. Next base: position 14,422 of record JAYVHZ010000273.1, read on the forward strand.
ATTATTGATGAAGAAGGTGGTGTCCGTTAAGCTCATTTTGGGCACATTCATCTTCACTGTTGCCCCTGGCGCTAATTGAAATTCGACAAAGGCTTCCGGCATTAGGGCATCGGCACCGGCTTTTTTCATGGTGTCGCCGTGTTTCAGTGCGTCGGCTAATCCTGCTCCAGTGCCAGCACCGCTGGCAAGATCCGTGGGAATCGGGATCGCCACCGCCGCCCTTAAGGTCACTTGATCCGCATCGACGCCTAAACTTTGCATCGTCATACGCATGACGCCGCCTAAATCGGCACGCGCTGATAATTGCACGCCACTGGAAAAACTTAGACTGTTCACATTGAAGTAACTATCACGCACGATCTTTTGCAGATCATCCGGCATCTTCAGGGTGTCTAATTCAAGATCCGCGGTCGATATCGAAATCATGGCATCGCGCACCGAGGTACCACCCAAGACTTTTTGTACATTATCTTTTAGCAGCTTGGGCATCGCCATTTTTTGATTGATCACCAGCACGAAAGTCTGCTGTGCCGTATTGCTGGAAAAGAAATACAGTTGCAGCGCACCAGTCTTAGTCGAATAACATCCGCTTAACCCGCCACCACAACTAGTTTTCTTCAAATCACCGACCATTTTTTGCACATCATCTTTAAGATCAGCAATCGGCAACGCACCTAACATCTTTTTGAGGCTAGGCGAGATGTCCTGTGCTTGTGCGCCTGTCTGCAAGGCAAGTGAGGCGAATAGGAAAGCACCCACTTGAATAAAATGGCTCTTCATGGCGATTCCTTTAAAAATAAGTGAAATGTCGAATTAGTAGTACAAAAAATCCAAGGCCTGACGCAAACGACTGCCGGTGCTATCCATGCGATCCCAACGTTCTATCGTTACATCGCTCTGGCGAAATTCGCGGAACAAATCGTTTTTCTTGAGTTGATTTAAAGCCGCTTCGACATTGGGTGTAGTGGTGACGGCAAAGCCAAATTTCTCACGCAAGGCTTTGATATTGTCGCTGCTGGACGTGTTTTGGTTTGGGTCTGCCTTCGCGGTATAGGCCGGATTACGTGGCGTGACCAAGATTAAAACCGAACG
>JAYVHZ010000274.1:0-6369 GCA_043770645.1 Undibacterium sp.
ATCGTTGAGTTTTTGATGCTGTGAGGCGAGTTCCGTCGACATGGCATTGAGCGCAATGACGAGCGAATTAATTTCGGTAATCGTACTGTCAAAGCTAAGTTGTGATCCTTTGATAGTTGGTAGTTGTATAGCAAATTTAGTGGAGAGGGAAAGCCCCTTTACCATGCTACGTAAACCTAGCCAAAGAAGCACAAAGTTAAGCAAGATCGCCAAAAAAGCGGCGCGTGCCGTGTCGAAAAAAATATACCGGTTGACCTTCTCCAAATGTTGCAGACTGGAAGCGACGACAACCGTGCCTAGCCTTGCACCACGTTCAATCGCGATTGAATAGCGATATTCCTTTGTGGTCTGGGATGTGCTTGGTAAAGAAGTATTGGCGTTTATTTGGCGTTTTGTGTAGTCAGGCTTGCCGAGCTCCCGCTGATCTCGATTGACTTTGGAAATGATTTTCCCTTGTGCATCTGCAACGATAATTTCTTGAATATTGGAAATGGTCACAGAGCGTAGAAGTAACTCTTCAATATTATCAAATCGTTCCTCCAAAATATCGTTCGCGACAGCCGAGCTAATATTGGTCGCAATGGAGCGCGTAATTTCATGAATTTCCTCTTCTGCAATGCTGCGTTGTTCAGCCGCCATATATATGCCTAGACCAATAAAACTCAAAAAGGTCGCAAGGCCGACGACGGAGGCGAGTACTAGCCAGATTGATCTTTTGTTCTGATGGAAATGTCGCATAGTCGTCTGATGTTTTTATTCGGTGTTATGTCGTCTTGCGCGTCGTTTAATTGCTGGTAGCGGGTGGAACAATGAATTTCTCTATTCCCAAACGGTTTAAATGTCGATAATCCGCGAAGCTAGTTGTCTTAGGCTGGCGCATTTGGATATTGACGAGTTTGGTTTGAAAAGCATGATCGCGTCCCAACTCAAGAAAAATATCTTGAAGTTGACGTTGGCGTTTTTCACCAACTCTTGGGTGTATCACGATGGGATGCGAAATAGTCGGGGGTGTTTCATAAATAACTCTTAGTAGTTTTTGTAATTCTAAGGGTTCTTTTTCAAGTGTATTACGGATAGCACCACCGGCATCAACCTGTCCTGAGACAACCTGACGAAACACGTTTGAGTGCGTATTCACGTATTTGGCGGTGATGTCGATTTGTTCTTTTTGTTTTAACAGGGTGCGAAGGTATAACGAGGCGCCAAAGGCATTCGGTGCGGGGAATGCAATCGTTTTGTCTTTGACCTGTGCTAATTCGGTAATGGGCGAGTCGACTCTGACGACCAAAATTCCGGTCAATGCTTCGCTCGCATCATAGACAATTGGCTCGTAACCCGCAGTGTTTTTTGCCATGACGGCATGGTAAGGATTGAGGTAAGCAATATCAGGTATCCCCTCCGCAAGCAGTTTTTCAAATTCAGGTATCGATTTGGCGGTATGCAGGACAAGACGGATGCCTGACCGTTTCTCAATTTCTTGAATCACGGGCGTCCAGTTTTGTAAAATTTCGGCACTGGAAAATTGTGGAACAATATAAAGTCTTAGTCCCTCTTGCGCGAATGCGTTTGATCCTAAGAAAACCGATGCGCCGAGTAAGCCGCGTATCAAGATCATCACTTGCGCGCGCCACAGGCGCATCAAATTGAGGTGAATTTGTAAGGCTATCATCTTCATTGGAGTGACCTCTGTAGTGAAAAATGTAGGAGACGACTTGGTTTTAGTTGACTCCTACCGGCTCATAACTGGACGTATCATTGACGAAGGGTTTTCAAATTTTCTGGATATCTTGTTCCGCGTCTTCTTTGGTTAAATAGATGGAGAACAAACGATGCATACGAACCAATTCAAACAAAGCCAATACGGGTTTGGTGATCCCAAATAGGCGCATTGAGCCCGCTTTGGCATTCATAGTACGAAGGCAGGAAAGCAAAGAGCCTAGCCCCGAGCTATCCACAAAATTAAGACGACTCATGTCAAGAAATAGCGTATCGGTCGTCTCCATGACGGGCGCAATTTCGTCACGGAATGCTTTGGCGTTACCCGCATCTAAGCTTTCATTTGAGAAGCTGATGAGTGTACTTGTTGGTGAGACTGAGGTAATGACGAGGTTCATGATGACTCCTTACATGGTTGATGACACTGAACGTGATGTTAGCCGTTTTTTTTGAGGTAAACGGTTGTTTAGCACTACTTTACTGCTTGCTTCGTTTGTTGCTTCTTTAGTTGCCTCTTTCGTTGCTGAAGCAATGCTAGCCAGGCACTGGAAAATACCAGACTAAGGTAATGATATAAAACTGGAAAAACTCTGTGTCGACGCTGGACTTGGTGACTCATAATGTCGCCCGCAAAGCGCATTTCACTTGATGCCCCATCTGGACCGAGAAGGAGTGTGTCATTGAGCAGACCGGTCGCTGCACAGCGATAAAGACGCTGCCAATATTCCGGTAATTGTTCAATGTCTGTGACAGTTCTAGGTTGTAAGCCAATGATCCTGACTTTTCCTTTTATTACTTCGATCAAGCCTGGCACAAATGTGTATGCAAAATGGCGACACCACGCGAGCTTGTCGTTGTGATAGATGAGTTCGTGTGTACTTGAAAATTGACATGTCATGGCCATAAAACCAGTCTGCCTAGGATGTGGAATGCCAACTTCACACGCGCCGACTGCATTCTTTTCTAGCGTGAGGAATTTAATCACCATCGCCAGTGGAGAGAGCAGGCACCAGAGTAATAGCGCGAGCATGCTGTCGAACAATGAAAAATGATGAGTCGACTGACCTCGACGTACCAGACTAGCGAGTAAATTGCGATCGTCGATTTTGGTCAACAGGCGTCTTTCAATGTTGGCGATGCCAATTCCTGAAATCGCTGCGCCGGCGATTTCTAATGTCGACCCAACATAGGTATGGGGTGCAATGTAGGAGGACGTCACGATGCAATTTTTTTCGATCACGCAGCCATCTTGAATAATCGAATTGGGGCCGATATAAGCGCCTGCGCCAACATAAACATGATTGCCGATATAGACTGGCTCACATAACACCGCATCAGCATGCACAAAGCTACCATTGCCAATCCAGGTTTGTGGTCCACGAGGGTGTCGCATGATCCCATTGATCCCCGGAGATAAATTGAATAGTTTTGGCAGGGAATTGAGTAGCAGCCGGACATCCGAGGTGCAAATTGGATGCGCTTCTTTGACTCGCCTTAAAGCTAAATCTTGCAGAATATTCTCTTCCAAGTGGACGCGATTACGAGCGCTCAAAACTAAAGCTTTCAGTGCCGACCCGTTCAAATTGGCCCATCCCGTCCACGCTACAAAACCAGAGTCCATCCAACAGATTGCGCAGTGACTTTCGCAAATGTTGTCATGGTGGTAGCTGGTATCGGCCGGTGCGACGATGCAAGAATCGATATGGTCGATATCAAAGCGCGATAGTACAGAGAGTGGTTGGTCACCTTCTAAGGCATAGCAGTAATGAATATGACACCCCCAACGCTCACCGTCCCCGAGTAGGTTTCTGCAAAGTTCCGGTGACTCACCTAGAACCACAACGATCTCACGTTTTTGCAGACGAGCCAATTTTTCAATGACGCGTTCTAGCATGGGCTTATCCGCAAAGGGCGTGGTCATAGGCTCGAGGTCTAGTTGATTTAATGCGCTATCCTCACATGGCCAGCAGGCTAGTATGATCGCATCTGGTTGTACTCTTGAGGTTGTCATTTTTGATTCCTCTTGTCAGATTTGGATGTGCTGCGTTCCAGAAAAATACGCATTAAGAAAGTCACATTGCCGATTAAATAGCGCTTCCACATTCGGCTCGGTTCTTGCATCAGGCGATAGATCCATTCACCACCAATTTCACGCAACCAAATCGGCGCACGTGGAATCCTTCCCGAATAAAAATCAAATAAACCGCCGACACCGATGCCAACAATCGCCCCGGTTTGCGCTAGATTTTTTTGTATCCATTGTTCTTGACGAGGTGCTCCCATCGCGACCAGTAAAATGTCGGCACCTGATTTACGGATAGCCGCTACTAAGTTTGGCTCTTCGCTACTGGTAAAGTAACCACTGTGCGTACCGGCAACTGTTACTTGGGGATGCTGGGTCGAGATCCATTCAGCGACTTTTTCCGCAACACCAGCCTGCGCACCCAAGAGATAGAGGGAATGTTTGGTACCACTGATGGCGGCACACAGGCGTGGAAATAAATCTGTGCCATTTACATTTTGGCGAATATTGCGGCCTAAGATTTTTCCTGCAATCTTCATGCCGATGCCATCAGCACATACCCAGTCTGCATATTGAAGACATTGTGCATAATCTGGATTTTTCGCCGCGAGATTGAGGCAGTCTGGATTCACAAAAGCGAGTTTGGTGATGGTTTTATTGCCAACGGCGATCATGATGGCCGAGATCAGTTCATCCATTGCGATGTTCAAGAAACGAATGCCGCAAATGCTTTCACTGGCCAAATGTCGTTCTGCGGGCTTTCCATACATCAAAGTAATCAATGCTCGGAACAAAATCGCGACGTCACTACGTAGCGAAGCTGTACGTACATAATCGATATCGTCTTCCAACTCAGTTTGAAAATGAATGTTACTTCTCCGTCTTATCCAGTGTAAGCACACTAAGCCGGGTTGATAGAAAAAGCGTTCGTCGTTTTGATAGATCTCATCATCCTCATCTAAGGCTAAGGCACGGGGGCCGACGAGGCTGAGGTGCCCTGCTAAAACAGCGAACAATACTGGCACTTCGAGTAGGAAAGGACGGTTGAGTATTTGTAAGGGCCAATGTAGCGGAATCGGCGCTATCCGATATTGGTAGTAAATGCGTTTGTGTCGGCCCAGGTAAGCTTGGCGCTGAAAATACCTATTTTGTGTAGGGTGACGCCACATGATCGTTAGCATGGCGGGCACGCATAGCAAGAGCAATAACGAGGCGCTGATCACGATATCGACGCCACGTTTGCTGGCTGTGAACCACCAATTGACCGAGCAAGCCTCGCGAACTGAAGTCAGTTTAGCGTCCATGTCAATATGCTCCTCGACCACTAATGACGGCTGGAATGGTTTTTAATAATAGCTTGACGTCTTCTGCAAAACTTTGGTTCTCAATGTAGCTGACATCCATTTCAACTTGCTGCGGAAACGGGATCTCTGCACGCCCACTGACTTGCCAAGAGCAGGTGAGCCCCGGAGTACAATATAAACGACGTCGATCTTCAAGGCTGTATCTCTCCACCTCGCGTACTAGTGGCGGGCGTGGTCCCACTAGGGACATTTCCCCTTTTAACACACACCAGAGTTGCGGTAATTCATCGATACTGGTGCGGCGGATAATACGTCCTATCCAGGTAATGCGAGGATCCTTCTTCATCTTAAATGTGATTCCGGCACCATGTTGATTTTGCGCCATGAGTCGCGCTTGTATCGCTTCCGCATTGACGACCATCGAGCGAAATTTAGGAAATTTGAAGACTCTGCCAAATTTGCCGACGCGTTCTTGCCAAAAAAGTGCGGGGCCGCGGTCCGTGAGGAAAATGCACAGAGACACCACAAAAAAGAGCGGTGCTAGTGTCAATATCATCCCACCTGACACCAAGATATCAAGACCTCGTTTAAGAGCAATTTGTAGCTTTGGAAGACTGAGCCAATACAGGCAAAAGAGGTTCCGCTGCAGCACGTAAAAAGGCCGTAGCCAAGCTGGCGCGTTCAAGGCCTGATTGACACGAATGTTAAAGTCCTTAGTGTTCATGTCGCCGCTCCCAATTGATTAGTCCATGGGATGGATTAAATCATTGGACAGCGAGGCAATGGTGTCAGGATTGAAAACTACTGCAAACTTAGCGAGGAAGGCATAGATAAACTGGCATTCCGACAAGAAGGCTGAGTTTGTCGGCTAATGAAAATTAAGCAAGTAAATACCACACTAAAATACTTTAGCCCGAGTTTTCCCTGAGACCGCTTCGTCTGGGTGCGTCTTCATGGCCAATATGGAATCAAGCAAGCGCATTCGTGACCTTAAAGCGTAAATATCAATGCGTTGAACGCCAGCCACTATCTAACCAGTCATACATCATTAAGCTATAGCTCATCGCGAGCATCAAGGATTTATTCTCTGATGGGACTTGTTTACTTATCCAGATTTTTGGATTGTTTCCATCGAAGGACATTGCGCCCACGGTTTGATTGCCGCGCTGGAATTGCAAACCAGAAAATTGCTGAAAATTAAATGACACAGTGCGCCATTCACCATTGACTAAATAGCTGTTGTCTTTGATAAGCTCAAATTGAAGAGTATCTTCGACTTTTTGTCCTTCACCTCGAATGCTGACTGTCGGCGTATCATTGCGTAGC
>JAYVHZ010000275.1:0-1936 GCA_043770645.1 Undibacterium sp.
GGTAGGCTTTTTCATCAAACATTAGTAACTTCCAAAGCACAAAATTGTACTTTGACGATGTTCCAAATTACATGTTCTCGATCATTACATCACCAAAACCGGAGCAAGACACTTGCGTAGCGCCTTCCATCAAGCGGGCGAAGTCATAAGTGACTTTCTTCGCTGTGATCGCACGTTCTGTCGCAGAGATCAACAGATCCGCCGCTTCCGACCAGCCCATGTGACGCAACATCATTTCTGCGGATAAGATCAACGAACCTGGATTCACATAATCTTTACCAGCATATTTCGGCGCTGTACCGTGAGTCGCTTCAAACATGGCGATAGAGTTAGACAAGTTTGCGCCTGGAGCGATACCGATACCACCAACTTGTGCAGCCAAGGCATCAGAAATGTAATCGCCGTTCAAATTCAATGTCGCGATAACGCTGTATTCTGCTGGGCGCAACAAGATTTGCTGCAAGAACGCATCAGCGATGGAATCCTTAACGATAATGTCTTTACCTGTTTTTGGATTCTTGAATTTGCACCATGGACCGCCATCGATCAATTCTGCGCCGAATTCTTTTTGTGCCAATGCGTATGCCCAATCACGGAAGCCACCTTCGGTGTACTTCATGATGTTACCTTTGTGAACGATAGTCACGGATGGTTTGTCATTGTCGATTGCGTATTGAATCGCTTTACGTACCAAACGCTCTGTACCTTCGATAGACACTGGTTTTACGCCGATACCAGAAGTTTCTGGGAAACGGATTTTCTTCACGCCCATTTCGTCTTGCAAGAACTTGATCAGTTTTTTGACTTGATCAGAGCCTTGTGCGAATTCGATACCTGCATAGATATCTTCTGAGTTTTCACGGAAGATGACCATGTCGGTTTTCTCTGGTTCACGCACTGGTGAAGGAACGCCTTTGAAATAACGCACTGGACGCAAGCAAACATACAGATCCAACTCTTGACGCAAAGCCACGTTCAAAGAACGGATGCCGCCGCCAACTGGCGTAGTCAAAGGACCTTTGATAGAAACGACGTAGTCTTTCAATGCGCCCAAAGTTTCTTCTGGCAACCAAACGTCTGGGCCATATACTTTGGTGGATTTTTCACCCGCGTAGATTTCCATCCAGCTGATTTTGCGCTTGCCGCCGTAGGCTTTTGCAACCGCTGCATCCACCACTTTGATCATGACCGGGCTGATATCAACACCAGTGCCGTCACCCTCGATGTAAGGGATAATTGGATTTTCAGGAACATTCAATGAGAAGTCTGCATTGACGGTAATTTTTTGACCTTCTGCAGGCACTTTAATATGTTGATACATCGTTTTCTCCGTGGATACGTGCGATCAAGCGCTACACTAGCATTCTGTAAATTATAGAATCGCGCTTTACTGTTAACATGTCTCGATGTCAGATACAAAATTCGCGCTATAACAACAACACTACAACACCGAACACGCAAACTCTTATATAAGACAGAAGACCACCATTTCGTATTATGCACTACTATTTTACTTGATGCCATAATTTTGCGACACTCGCGATTCCACTTTTCGCGCGCTTTTGGCGTTCATTTTTTATCGAATTACCGATTAGATCAATGAAACTTATCTTATTTAACAAGCCCTTCGACGTGATGTGTCAATTCTCATCACATGCTACTCGCGAAACTTTAGCAAATTACATCAAAACACCCAATGTCTATCCAGCGGGTCGACTTGATGCTGACAGTGAAGGCTTGGTATTACTGACAGATGATGGAAAATTGCAGCACAAGATCAGCCACCCTGATTGGAAAGAAGCGAAAACCTATCTGGTGCAAGTGGAAGGTGATGCCTCACCGGAACAAATAACTCGTTTAACGCAGCCGCTTGATTTGGGCGATTTCACCACATTGCCGTGCAAGGCGATGATAATCGCCGAGCCAGAATGGATCT
>JAYVHZ010000276.1:0-2266 GCA_043770645.1 Undibacterium sp.
GATCAATAGGCCGCCGCCAAGTGCGCTGAAAGGGGTAAATTGTTCCCATGCGATATGCATCGTTTTTCCTCAAAAGATAATCGTTAAATTAGACATTTAAAGCGACACGAGAACGATCGTTTTCTCTGTTTTATGTGAACGAATATCGTCGATGTCGATGACGATATTCGATACAGAAAACATCTTGTTTAGCAAAACTTGACGGCCGTTTTTTCGCGATGCGATGGGTGTTGAATCTGGCAAAAAAACGGTAGCGGCAGAAGCTTTAAAAATCTAGAAAATGATTATAGAGGGATTCAATCGCAAGGGTTTTGGCTGCAAAGAGCAGAAAAGCTCGCGGGAAGTTGGAAATGGATCTCAGCAAGTCATGTCATTTCCAATTTTTGGCCGAATTCTGGGAAATAGTGATTTCCCTATTTCCCAGTATCCTCTTTGTTTGATCGGCTTATGCGGACTTAGACCAATTTTCAACATAGTCGGGTGCGGCGTGGGAGTTCAATTCGTGCGGGATCGGTGTTAAATGCTGCCGACAAAATGGCAACACGCCAGCCCAGGCGGCTTGTGACATGTCTTCTTCGTCATCATTCGGACCACCGCTGCGCGTTTTGCACGCCGCTTCATCTAAGGAAATGCGCATGACCGTGGTGCCTGCTAATTCGGCTTTGTTCCCAGGGCGGGCTTGTTGTTGTCGTCCGGGTGCAATTTTCTCCATAAATGCCGCCATTGAGGCAGCTTTGTGTTCATCGCTGACTCGTTCGAACACCCCGTAAATCATGGCGGAACGATAGTTCATGGAGTGATTGAAGGCGGCTCTCGCTAATACCAAACCATCAAGGTGGGTGATGGTCACGCACGCTTGCGTACCTTGCATTAAGACTTTGGCCATGCGACTTGGATTGGCGGCGTGGATGTACAGATAGTTTTCCTCGCGCCAGCAGGCGGTCGGAATGCAATGACTGCCTTTCTCGTCGGCGAAGGCAACATGACACAGATAAGCATCATCGACAATCGCGTAAAGTGTGTTGAGATCATAGCGCGCGTTGTCGGTAATACGACGGATTTGAGTCCGCTCGCTTGGAGCGGTGGCGTTGGCATTGCTCATTGTCTTAATTAATCCTCAAAGTAAGTAGGTTGAAAGCTGTCTGAACTATAATTAACATCTGGTTCTATAACAAGATCCAAAGACCATCATTTTATTGGGACTACAGAAATGGACTACGTGTTACTGCTACGGCGTTACGCAAGTGAAGAAATGGCAAAATGGTCGACGCAGAAAGTCCTGCATAGCGCTTTAAAGAGTGCGATTCAAGATGGGGCATTGTCCGCTGGTACACGCTTGCTCGCGACGCGAGTGCTGGCGCAAGAACTCGGAATTGCCCGCAATACGGTGGTGTATGCCTACGAACAATTGATCAGCGAAGGTTATTTGAGTACCGACCGGCGTGGAAGTGTGGTCAACAGCATGGCCGTATTTGCCAAGCAATTGCAGTCCATTGTGCCACCGACCTCGACCAGCTTGAATTTGGCTCGTCGAGCACAGCAGTTGATGTCTTTGCCAGTCGCCTCGGAATTGACAACAGGGTTTGCCCCGGGCGTGCCCTCTTTAGCTGATTTCCCTTTACCGCTCTGGCGCAAATGTATGGATGCGACTTGGCGCCAATTAGCCATGTCACAGTTGGGCTATGCCGATGCCGCTGGTGAGCTAGTGCTGCGTACGGCGATTGTTGATCATTTACGTGCATCGCGTGGTGTCGATTGCGAGCCAGAACAAGTCTTTATTACTGATGGGACGCAAAGTAGTTTGAGCCTGTGTGCACATGCTTTGGCCGATGTGGGGGATACGGTTTGGATTGAGAATCCTGGATATGTTGGTGCCCAAGTGGCGTTTCGATCTGCGCAGCTAAAGATGGTTGGAATAGTGGTCGATCAGGATGGGATTTCACCCAAAGCGAAGGATTGGCAACAGCATCGTCCTAAATTCGTTTACGTCACGCCTTCGCACCAGTATCCGACTGGACATGTGTTGAGTTTGAATCGACGTTTGGAGCTAATTCAACAGGCAAGACTGCATGGAAGTTTATTGATTGAAGACGACTACGATAGTGAGTTCCGACACGATGGGCCGCCACTCGCAGCGATGCAAGGCTTGGTTCCCGATGCGCCTGTCGTGTATTTGGGGACATTTAGTAAGACTCTATTTCCCGCGCTGAGGATTGCTTACATCATCTTTCCCAAAAATCTCGTTTTAGCGATGCGTAGTTTAGTG
>JAYVHZ010000277.1:0-5336 GCA_043770645.1 Undibacterium sp.
AATACAAGACGGAATTAGCGCCAACAGCGCCTGCGCCTTGCGGTGTACTGAGCATAATCCGCACCGAGCCTGCGCGCAGAAATGCTAAGGTCGGTGCGGGGCTGAATAAAAATTCCAGACCTAGCACATCACGGTAAAACACTAAGGCCTGTGAAACATCACTAACCGTGATGGCAATCTGGCCGATGTCGGCTACTTTATGTTCCATCGCTCTCTCCTCTCGTTTTGTTCGGTTTGCTTAGTTTAACTAATCAGCTAAGGCTTGTATGCAAGCGGTAATCATCAGCGTTCAAGCCATCCACAAAGCTACCATCGCATAGAAAACCAGATCGATATCTAGACTCGCTGGCGTCTTGCAATGTCCACACAAATTCGACTTACACAAAGTCTAAAACCAGACTACCGCCAACCGACACCGCCTGCCATTGCGCACTGAGCTCTAACAGTTTGTTGCGCACGGCTTCGATATCATCTGTATGCAATGCCAAAGGCGCACATTGCCGCGCGTCGCAAGTCACTTGATAGAGGTCTAACATATCTGCCGGAGCACTCGTCCAACCTGACCAACCGTCTGCCTGAAACACTTCCACCAAGCGCTCTACGCCATCACTTTCAGCGTCCGCTTCCATTTGAAATGAGGCGGCTTCGCCATGCAAGATGCGATTCACAAAACCGCGTTTGTGCAAGGTGCTTTCGACGCCGTAATGCACCATGTCATGCGGAATAATGCCTTGCTTCGGACACTCGATACTTTCGACAGCAAGACCATCCCGCACGACTTCCATCTGATCGTGTTTGCCAGCACCTTTGGTAAAAATTAATTGCATCATCGTTGGTGTTTTCTATTTTTATGTTGTTGTCGATCGTAATGGATCTCACGTTCGACCAAAATACTCTCTCGCTTTTTGCTCACAGTGCATCCACAAAGCTGGTGAGCCGCGTTCAATTGTCGGCCCATAGCGTTGCAGCACCATCTCTAAATCGACATTACTTTCTGTCCAAGTACCGCCATTGGTCGCAACGTTAATTAATAATGGCTGTACGCGATCAAGTGCTTTGGCGAACTTCGCATCCTCGCTGTTTGCAGCTTCAAATTCTTGCCACAGCGCGAGCAAATCCATACCTTGTGCTTGTGGCAGCAGTCCAAATAGGCGCTCGGCTGCCAAATTTTCTTGTTGCGCCTGATCTTGTAACGAAGCGCCGCTATGAATCGGCGTATCCCCAACATCGACTTCGACGATATCGTGAATCAATAGCATCTTAATGACGCGTTCGATATTCACCGTGCTCGCAGCATGATCGTGCAGAATCAAGGCGTACATTGCCAAATGCCAGGAATGTTCTGCGCTGTTTTCTTTACGACTTTGGTCTAGCAAGGGTGACTGCCGAATCACCGACTTCAAGCGATCAATTTCACGCAAAAAATTTAATTGCTGAAGCATAGGATTGGTTTGCATGGCAATTGCTTGGCTTTCGAATTCTAGCGGGTTCATTCTTGATCATTCGCTCTTGTGCTGCCACCTTTAACGCCATCACGCTTACGACGTTGCGAGCGCAAACGTGCAGCTGTGCCGGCGCGATAGGGATCAACGTGGAAAGGAAAACTTTGCTGCGCCATAAAGCCTTCTGGCATGTAATCACCAAAGACGCCATAGTTTTTGGGGAAACCGGTTTGCCCCTTGATTGCGGTGCCAAATACATAATCGAGGAATGAAAAATGCGCAGCATAGTTCTTATCAATTGCAATCTCGTCGGATGAATGATGCCAGTGGTGAAAATCGGGCGTCACGATCAGATACTTCAATGGCCCCCAAGGCAGATGGACGTTGGCATGATTAAAGACCGCTTGAAAACCGACCACGATGATATACACATCCATCACGGTTTTTTCAAAACCCAAGACGTACAAACTACCCAGTACCAAAACGCGGGTGGTAATCAGTTCTAACATATGCATGCGCGATCCGGCCAACCAATCCATGGTTTTGGTACTGTGATGCACCGCGTGGAAACGCCATAAAAATGGCACTTCGTGATAAGCACGATGCGTCCAATACTGCGCCAGATCTGCCACCAAAATACATAACAGCAACTGCAAAAGGAAGGGAATTGCCTGTACGAGTTCTTGCAAGGCAGGAATCGCGATCCAACCAAAAATCTTGTGTATCAAAAAGTTGACCGTCAACAGCGCCAGACCAATGATGAAATGATTGACGGCAAAATGGACTAAATCGGTCTGCCATTCTTTGCGAAAAATCGGCTGTCCGCGATACAGTGGAAAGAGCTTTTCTAAGCCAACAAAAATCAAAGTCGAGCCTAGCAAATCTAAAATAAACCAATCCAAACCGATGTAAGGTGTGTGATCAGGAAAATCCTCCACCGGCACATGCGACCCACCTAATAAAACACTGATCAACACCAGCAAACCCGCGACGGCATTGATACTACGAGCGCGATTCAAAAGCATGTTGACCAAACTAATTGACCCGGACAATACCAATGCGGCAAACATAAGGTATCGGATCAAATCAGGAGAATACTGGCGTCGTAATTCTGGCGTCGTTAGATACTGTGGAAAATGAAATGCCAGCACGCCAAGCAAACACAAGATCGCCAAACTCAGCGCCCATACGCCGCTGACTATGCCATAGCCTTTTCTCAATTCACCATCGGCAGCCATGAGTTTCGCCGTGTCTTTTGCAGCATCGGCGATGACTGCAACCGGTATGGGCAATTTGTCGTGTTTGATTTTGTCTGGCATAAAGATCCGATGAATGAAGAAAGGAAACCCACTGCACGCACATCTGCACCGCGCCGAGAGTTTGTAATGGTAAGTGATTTTCTGGCAATTGCAAACGAAACGACTGATAGCGCAACATGCTAAGCAAGCTCGCGATGAAGCTTTCGAATCTCAAACAGCTATTCTTAAGCAACACTTAAAATGATTGGGCAATCGCACGCAAATAATCTAGCTGTCTTTGCGTTTCTTGGGCATCAAAATGGGGCGAATGTGGATTCACGAATCCATGCGCTGTGCCGGCGATCAGTGTGCAATCCCTATCCGAGCTACGAAGTTGATCGACGATAAGATGCGGCTCAAACGCGCTCTCATGTTCTGCAAAGATCAAAGAACTTTTACAACGCGGAACTAGCGACAAGTGATCACGAATGCGAGAGCCATAATACATAACCGCGCGACTATCACGATGACATTGTTCACTACTAGCAAATAGCCACAGTGCCGATGCGCCAACGCTAAAGCCAATCAGCAAGGCAGGCGCATCGCCCGCGACCTTGACTATCTTTTGCTGATATCGAAGCAATCCTTGCTCCGCATGAAAAGCCTTGACTGCTTCTTGCTCGGTCGGATAGGGATTTTCATCGCTATCCCATGGTGATAAAAACCGCAATTGATGCTGATCAAAATTCTCGAATAAAGCACGAA
Organism: Undibacterium sp.; assembly: GCA_043770645.1. GTDB lineage: Bacteria > Pseudomonadota > Gammaproteobacteria > Burkholderiales > Burkholderiaceae_D > Undibacterium. Next base: position 3,446 of record JAYVHZ010000277.1, read on the forward strand.
CACCATCACTAACGCCGTGAATGTCAGTAGCAATAATTATCTGCATCAATCGCATTCCTTTTGTTTTCGTAAAGGTGGGCGAAGTCTAAACTACATGGATGTTGCCATCAATCGCGCAGCACCTGAAACGCGAATCGATGCGCCTGGTTCCGCACTAATATCGGCAGCGATGCGAGAACGCATTCCCATGTCTTCCCCCTGAACAATATCAATATGCCCGCCATGCGGCCAAGCCAGATCACGTAAATAACCAGCGAATGCCGCACTCGCCGCACCTGTTGCCGGATCTTCTAACACACCGCCAGAAGCAAACGCATTACGAGTATGGAAGAGTTGATTGGTCTCGGCAAACACGAAAAGAATAGTGACAAGAGCTTCGCGATTCATCAACACACGGCCAGATGCTAAATCGTAGCTCATCGCACTTAAAGCCTGTCGTGAGTTAAGCGCAAGCACTAAATGGTCAGCACCGCCATGAATACGCGCGGGAGGAATACGAGGATCAAGATCAGCCTCGCTATAAGCAAACATCGCGAGCGCCTCGGATATCAGTTGTGGTGATGCTGCGGCACTGCGCGTCGGTGGCGATTGTAAAGCAGCAGAAATCGTACTGCCATCACGACGCCCCTCAACTGTAATTTTGGCTTGATTCAACTGCAAAGAAAACACGCCATCACCCTGTTGCATTGCGAGCGCAGCACCCAGCGCTATCGTCGCATGACCACAAAATGGCACTTCGGATTCTGGTGAAAAGTAACGCACACGCCAGTCAGCGCCAGATTGAACAGCGAATGCCGTCTCCGAAAATCCCACATCGGCAGCAATCTTCTGCATCTCACTATCGGCTGGAAATTGATCTGCAATCAAAACACCAGCGGGGTTACCGCCGACATCACCATCTGAAAAGGCGGCTATTTTTTGAACTTGCATTGTTGTTCCTTTATGTCTGTTGATATTTAGAGCGGTGACAAATGGCTGTTCTAACTCGTTAGAAATTTAACTGAATTGAATATTAGCTCTCGGATGGACATAGTATCCTATCAAAGAAAATAGGGAACCAGCGGTCCTAGGCGCAGACAGTATTTCGACTAATTTTTCTTAGCAAAAAACTTCTCGCCCAAATTCAAGCCTGTTACCTTGCCATCCTTCATTACATAAGTGAGGATTTGCCCGCGCCCCAATAGTTCAGTTCTAAATGCGTGTTCTTCGGCTTTGAAAACTTCGGTATCTGCCTGTGCAATTCCCATCTTTAGGATCAGTTGATTGTCTTTGATCTGGCATTCGAGCATACCAAGTTCATTCTCAAATATGCCTGCATAATTTGCCATCGGCAGCGGTAATGGTTGCTGGCGTGCTGCGCGTTTTTGTTTTTCTGCGAGTTGCGCTTGGATCATTTTTGCGTAGTTTGCTTCTAACTTGCTTTCGGCTTCTATGCGTCGTGCATCGTGATCAGCTTCGTTCAACAAACTAGCATAGATGACGTCAACGATATGTTGGTTCATCATGCCGGAGAGCTGACCGCCGTTGCTCAGTACGACAACACCAACACCACGTTCGGGCATCATCGATATGTGCGCGCTATAGCCTGTGAAGCCGCCGGGTCGTAGATAAATCTTTTGCCCTTTGTACTCAGCGATATCCCAGCCTAGCGACCAGCCTACACGCCTCATCCCACCCACCGTACGATTTTGTGATGCTGTTTGTTTCCAAGCATCTGCGATTAACTCTGAGGGGAAAATCGTTTTCCCCTGCCAACGACCTTGTTGTAAGTGCACGCCTAACCATGCTGCCAAATCATTCGCACTGCTATAGGAGCCACCAGCGGCATGCATATTTTTATCGATCTTCTTCGCTTTGCTAATGACAAAAGCATCGCCAGAGAATTCATGTC
>JAYVHZ010000278.1:0-48199 GCA_043770645.1 Undibacterium sp.
GGATAAACGTACGCGCGGCAGCATTTTATATATCACTGCGAACAGTGTGGTGATAACGCTAAATCCCACGACACTAGCTAGCATCGAAAGAGCGAGTGAAGCATCTTTCCAGATGCCACCCCAATAGCGTTCTAATACAGCGAGTGCGGCACTGAGAACGAGTGAGACCATCATGAGAAATGCCAACACCAATACCAGGCCAAACGATAGCAAACGCGTACGCAACAAATCCCATATTGAAAATTCACGCACCGCAGGCAGCTCCCAAATCTCATCGAGACTGGCTTTTAATTCCGCAAACACACTGGTCGCGCCGAATAGCAGCAAGACTGTTGCAATCATGGTCGCTCGCAGACCTTCCACATGATCGCTGGCACCGACCAGAATCAGTTGCACCGCCTCGGCCCCCTGCGAGCCGACCAATTGACGTAGTTGCTCCACAATTTCGTGTTGTGCTACTTGTTCACCAAAAAAAGTACCCGCTACCGCAATCACTAACACCAGTATCGGTGCCATCGAAAACAAAGTATAAAAGGCAAGCGCTGCGCCTTTGCTAGCGTCACGATGATTGAACCAATCATTCACCGCGCAATTGATCACATAACGCATTCTTTGTAGGACGCCGGGTAGTTTTATTTTCATTGTTTATGTGCAAGCTGTTGTTACGCGGCGAGCATCTTTTTGGATGTCACGACAACGCTGAGGGATTTCTATAGAAGTCCTTTTTTTAGGAGGCTCTAGCAATCATTGATATCGCTGCAATTTGACATAGCGGTCTCATGAATAGTTTTGCGAAGTCTATTCATAGCATCATTTACAGTCTGTACGGCAACACACGCATATCGCCATGTGATATCCAGATTAAGGATAGACCGCGTCCAGTATGATAGTCACAGGTATCCAAAGACGAAAATGAGCGGCCAAGGGAGTAATCTAGGATAATGGCGGCTAATTCACTTTTAACGCTATTTTCGCCGCCTTTTTGGAACACTCTCATGGAAATTAAAGTCAACTTTCTCGACAAGCTTCGCCTCGAAGCCAAGTTCGATGATTTCACGGTGATCGCAGATCAACCGATTCGTTACAAAGGCGATGGCTCTGCACCAGGACCATTTGACTACTTCCTCGCTTCATCAGCTTTGTGTGCCGCTTACTTTGTTAAGTTGTACTGCAATACGCGCAATATCCCGACTGAGAATATTCGCCTTTCGCAAAATAATATCGTCGATCCAGAAAACCGCTACGCGCAGATTTTCAAAATCCAAGTCGAGTTACCTTCGGATATTTCCGCCAAAGATCGCGAAGGTATTTTGCGCTCGATTGATCGTTGTACCGTTAAGAAAGTTGTACAGCAAGGTCCAGAATTTATCATCGAAGAAGTCGAAAATCTCGACGCTGATGCACAGGCTTTACTGACTTTAAATCCGAATGCGAACGCAGCAACCTACATCCTCGGTAAAGATCTGCCACTCGAACAAACGATTTCGAATATGTCGAGCTTGTTGGCAGGACTCGGCATCAAAATTGAAATCGCTTCATGGCGCAACATCATTCCGAATGTGTGGTCATTGCATATTCGCGACGCCCATTCGCCTATGTGTTTCACCAACGGCAAAGGCGCGACCAAAGAAAGTGCTTTGGCTTCGGCACTTGGCGAATATATCGAACGTCTCAGCAATAACCACTTTTATGCGGGTTCGTTTTGGGGCGAAGATATCGCCAATGCCGAGTTCGTGCATTACCCGAATGAAAAATGGTTTAAGCCAGGCAAAAAAGATGCCTTGCCCAAAGAGATTTTGGATAAGTATAGTTTGGCGATTTACAACCCAGAAAAAGAACTGCGTGGCTCGCATTTGATCGACACCAACTCGGGCAATATCGAACGTGGTATCTGCTCGTTACCGTTTGTACGCCTATCCGATGGTGAAACGGTTTACTTCCCATCCAACTTGGTTGAAAACCTATTCGCCAGCAATGGTATGAGCGCTGGCAATACTTTGCCTGAAGCACAGGTACAGTGTTTGTCTGAAATTTTCGAACGCGCCGTCAAACGTGAAATTATAGAAGGCGAACTCACTTTGCCTGATGTACCACAAGAAGTCTTGGCGAAATATCCAGGCATCCTCGCGGGCATACAAGGATTGGAAGAGCAAGGCTTCCCTGTTTTGGTGAAAGACGCTTCGCTTGGTGGCCTCTATCCAGTGATGTGCGTGACCTTGATGAACCCACGCACGGGCGGTGTTTTCGCCTCATTCGGTGCGCATCCAAGTTTCGAAGTGGCATTGGAACGCAGCTTAACTGAGCTATTACAGGGTCGTAGTTTTGAAGGCCTCAATGACTTGCCGCAACCGACCTTTGTCAGCAACGCCGTCACCGAACCAAACAACTTCGTCGAGCATTTCATTGATTCCAGCGGTGTCGTTTCATGGCGTTTCTTCAGCGCCAAAGCAGATTACGAATTCGTTGAATGGGATTTCACTTGTGAAGGAAAAAATGCCAACGCGGATGAAGCGACCAAAATGTTTGGCATCCTCGCTGGCATGGGCAAAGAAGTGTATCAAGCAGTCTACGACCAGCTCGGCGCGACCGCATGCCGTATCTTGGTGCCAGGCTATTCCGAGGTGTATCCGGTTGAAGATCTGATCTGGGACAATACCAACAAGTCACTCTTGTTCCGCGAAGATATTTTGAATTTGCACAGCCTCGATGAGGACGCACTCGACGCTTTACTCGAACGCTTAGAAAATAACGAACTCGACGAATACAGCGACATCGCTACTTTGATCGGCATCGAGTTTGATGAAAACACGGTCTGGGGTCAACTCACAGTGCTGGAATTGAAGCTCTTGATTAATATGGCTCTGCAAGAATTTGAAGTCGCGCAGGAACAAGTACAGAGCTTCCTGCAATACAACGACAACACCGTCGAACGTGGCTTGTTTTATCAAGCCTTAAACGTGGTCTTAGAAATTGAATTGGACGAAGAACTCGATCACGACGATTACGAACACAGCTTCCGCCGCATGTTTGGTAACGAACGTATGGACGCGGTTTACGGTTCTATGGAAGGCAGCGTACGCTTCTATGGTTTGACGCCAACTAGTATGAAACTAGAAGGTTTGGATAGACATCAGCGGTTGATTGATAGTTATAAGAAGTTGCATGTCGTGCGAGGGAAGGCACAGTCTAAATGAGACAAGAATGAACATAGGGCGAGTACAACTCGTCCTATGTGAGAAATTTCCTTGAGTATTAAATCAACACACACCGTCAGCGTGGGCATTTAATAAATCACTACCAGTGACACAACCAGACAGCAAGCTAACTTAGTTCCAACGCATCGTCGCTGATCCGCACTACCCGTATTCAGTGCGTCCAGATCTACGTTTACATGATGCGATCAAAGATCAAAGTATCAGCAAATACACCTTTATCTAATTAACCAGTAAACGCGATGGCGGCCCGCAAGGTGGAATTTTGCTCAGTCTGCATACGCTTCCAGCGCAACTCCAAAGCCGCAATACTCACCACATACATCGCTACAACAATCACAGGTTGCAATACAAAGCTATGTTCGGGATACATGATCCAAGCCACGGTGCATAAAACGGTGCGAACGACAGCGTGAAATACACCGACCCAATGTTGGATCAAGGCACACAAAGGCAACCACATCAACCCGGTTAACACCGCTACAGCAAAAGGTAAGCTACGATAGTTCTCTAAGAAATAAGGGATTGCCAGCGCATAGCATAAGAAGCACATCGCCACCGCAGACAAAAACAGCGTGTCGAAGAAGTTACGCTTTTTATTTGACTCAAATTTCAATTGCTCGCCCGTCAATTTCGACAAGAACATCGCTACATAAACGATACTGCCTGTTCCTATGAATACGGCCAAGACTTGCGCTTTTGGACTAAACAACATGCCTGTCAAAATAAGTACAGACCACACCAAGATACCAGCCAAAGGTGTCGCTAAAAACCGGCGTTGACGAAACTCGGCCAGTTGTTGATCTAATGAAATCGACACAGTTGAAGAAATTGAAGATGAAGACATGATGAATTCCTTTTCAAAAAGGCTGCATCACAATTCGTGCAGCAATGGAGTCATCATGAGGGAAGCCAATCAAGTCGCGTAGTAGCATTTGTCATGACTTCACATGACATTTGTCACCGCATTTTTGACTCAAACAGGCTAGAGGTGCCAAGTACGGAGAATGCTTCGACTGGAAAATACCAGTGATGATCACAAAGCAAAATGAATTTTGGCGCTACGCGAAGTATCGAATCCTGAGACCTTTGACAAAGACCGCGAAAATTACGTGAGTTGAAGATAGGCTACCGCACCTATCTCACTACACCAAAGATATTATGAAAACCTTCAAATTTCTAAGCGGATTGGCCGTCGTCCTTTTTAGCGTATTTTCCCTAAGTGGATGTGCAAGTATGGCGGGGCCACGCGAATCCAAACAATCTGCCAGCATCGTCGATTACCTTTATCCTAAAGCGACACAAGTGCCGCAACTTGCACCAGGTATCACTTATCTGAGGCCGCCGGTGCGCGTTGGTATCGCCTTTGCACCGAATGATCCCAAAGCACGCACACTTCCTGAAACAGAAAAAATAAAACTGATGGAGCGTATCAAAGCCGCTTTCGCTGGACAAGCTTTCATCGGCTCACTTGATATCATTCCCTCTCAGTATCTACAGCCGGCTGGTGGCTTTGTCAACATGGAGCAAGTCGCGCGCATGTTTAATGTTGACGTGATGGCGATGGTGTCCTACGACCAGATTCAATTCACTGATAGCAATTCACTTTCTTTTTTATATTGGACAGTGATTGGCGCTTACGTCGTGCATGGCAACGAATACGATACCCAAACTATGCTCGACATATCGGTGTTTGATGTAGCTAGTCGTAAATTGCTCATGCGTGCGCCTGGCACAAGTCAGGTGAAAGGCGGCGCCAATTTGTCTAACTTCAGCGAACGCTCACGGGCTGCACGCACCGAAGGTTACAACAAGGCCGCAGATCAACTGATTCCGGCTTTGCAAGCGGAGATTGAAAGCTTTCGCGAGCGTCTCAAGACAAATAGCAATATGCGGGTTGAACCACGTCCGGGATATTTAGGTAGTGTTAGCCAAGAATAAGTGATCATCACATTGCATCGATCTGTTAACGGATTTGCTCAAATAGGCAGGTTGGCCACAGTTTCACTATTCCGACCCTAAAACTCAAATCACCCAAATGCTTGCAACTCACGCAAAAGGACTTCCCATGCCGCGGTTGCCGGATCGATCAAAGCAAAGTGACCAGAATTGGGCAATGACACCAAACGCGTGGCTGGAAAAGCAGCGCAATACGATGTAGAAACGGTGGGCGGCACAATCTCATCGTCTTCGCCTTGTAAAATTGTGGTCACGGTCAATGGCGCCGGCAAACACATAGGATTGACATCAGAACGATGCAAGGGATCGACACCCAAAAACCGTAGAACGGCACCGTCACCCAAGTTAAAAGCATGTGCCAACTGCAAATCCGCTGCTGGTGCCAAAGCCAACACGCCGGATAAAGCAACCGATAATCCAAGCTGAGCACAACGAGCAGCCGCCCACAACACTAAATGTCCACCAGCAGAATGTCCGATCAAGACCACCTGACCATTATGGCGCTCCACCCGTGCTGGCAAGGTCGTCACGGCGCTCATCACATCATCCAAGGTCACATCCGGTTCCCCTGAAACGCGACGGTATTCCAAAGTCAAGGTCGTCCATCCCGCCTCTGCTAAAGCACACGACATCGCTTCCGCATGGGCGCGGTCGTATTCCGGCTTCCAGAAACCACCGTGGATCAGCACGACTAAAGGTAATTCGCTACCTTTGTTTCCATAGCGGATGTCTGCGATTTGATCGGCATGGTCGCCGTAACTTAGCGTTAGATCTGGCGGATTAGCGGTGCGACTGAGGATAGATAGGTCTTCGGACATTTTGCTTGGTTTCTTATGAATCACATTCCGTAATCACGGTAGATGATTATTCAATTGTTGATATGATGGTGGGCGATTATAAACTCTTCGATGAGAAAAAATGTATCGCTACTCTCACATCGTTCGAGATGAAATAAGGTGTAATCGCCAAAGGCGTATCACACCTTTCAATAGATCGCCAAACTGGATCATGCGCGAAATTCCGCGCCCACTTTACTTCACACCTTTAGTGCACCGTTGAATGTAAGGGAAAGTATCCGTAATCACATAATGATAGATCCCTTTTGGAAACTCAGGCGTCACACCGACCCGCCCATTACATTCATCCAAATCGCCTGAGCCAGCCACGTATTCGTAATCGGGCGTAAACGTCCCCATCGGAAAAATACTCGTGGAAGGGCGTCCCGTATCTGGCGTCGATTTCTTACGATAACTTGAGGTCAATACCTTAATTCCAGAATTACTATCGTTACTATTGTTGTAGCCATATCTCGCGTAAATCGGGAAACCGTCAACGGCATAGCCAACCAAACTCATCGCCGTGCCTTTATTGAGCTTTTTCAAAATACCCTCGGGCATGCCGTGATAATGATATTGACCGTTTGGCTGCACATGGGCATTACTCTCGTCGGTCCCAAACGCAAATGCGCCACCAATCGCTTCTAAGACCCACGGACCGCTGCCGCCTATCATTACACAACCGCCATTGTTCGCCGTGGACGTCGCCGTTGATGAACAAGATCCTGCTGTTCCCGGATCAAACTTCACGCTATTGCTTGCATAGCCAATGATGGTCGTCGGTGTCTTCGTCGCCAACACAGGAGCCAAGGGCATGCTGACATTGATCTTTTGTGCGGAGATTGGTGTTGCGAAATTACCAGTCGTCACCGCATGATCTGGAATACCGTTACCCGATAAAATCCGCCGAGTATCGCTACAGCTCCAATTGTAAACGCTATTCGCATTGACCTTGATGCTGCTGTTAAAGCCCGAGTAACTGACATCACATCCGACACCTTGCGTCGTGCTCGTACCGGTGAGCACACTTCCCGGTGAGATCGTGTAGCTAAACGCGACACTGCCATTTGATTTACCGACCCCTTCATCGGCTGGCAAGTAGGTGCGAACGTAGTCCACTTTCACACCGGATGACGATACATTGACACGGGTGTATCCAGAGTTGGGTAATTTATCACCTGATAAAAAAGCCGATGCAAAATCCGAAAAGTTGTAGTTTGGATTGGCGGGTTGTGACAAGGTTTGATACGTCACGCCATCTAACTGTTGGCGCACCCAGACATGATCATGCCCTTGAAAGAACGCCGTCACTTTATTCGCCACCATCAATTGATGAATCGGCATAGCCCAGCTCGGTCTTTTTTGTGCGAACTCATACACACCGTTTTTATTGTTTCCACCCCACTCTGCTAGAGAAGCGACTTCAACACCACCGCGACTAGCTCCCATGACATGGTGCGCAAATACAAATTTGTACTTAGCCTTACTTTGTTCCAAGGTCGTCTTCAACCACTGATATTGCGCGTCGCCATGCGTGACCGCCCAAATGTCTGTATTCAAAGGCGTATTGCCGAATATCGTCGCGAGTGGTACCGGTGAAGGTAAATAGGGATCGATCGCGACAAAGAGCGCATCGCCCCAGGTCCAGGAGTAATAGTTGCGCGGCTGCCCAATGAAAGGAATAGATTGCGTATTGCCGCTATAAAAATTATTTGGTGCTGGTTGGGTGTAATACGTATTGCGCGCATTTTGTGCCCACACCGCGACATTATTCTCAGTGCCGTTGAGTAGATAACCTGCTGACTGCTCGTGATTGCCATTGACTAGGAACACTGGGGCGGAGCGTCCGATCACGCCTAAGTACGGCCGTTGTATCGTATATCGTTCAACGACTTGCGCTTTAGTCACGGTGGCTGGATTCAAAGTGTCAACGCTAAAATCATCACCCAAGGTAATATGAAAATCAGGTTGGTCGCCTGCAGCCGTCTGCAATGTACGCGTATACAAATTGCTGCTAAATTCATTCGGTCTTTCAGGGTGCGAATCGCCTTGAATCGTGAAGCTAAAGCTGGATCCACTAGAACGCGCTGTATGGAAACGGCTTTCCGACGTGCTACCGATTTCCTCGTTATTACTATTGAATAGATGTAGTCGATAGAAGTAAGCCGTATCAGCCGCTAAACCGTCTAAAGTTATTTCCATCGGTACAGCAGCCGACAAGGATCGTATCGCGGTCTTCTTTTCAAAAGTACCACTGGTACGCCCATAGGAGATGATCACGTTCCAATTCTCAGTTGGCGATAACAGATTCGCAGTCACCGCCTCATTGGTCGGTGCACCAAGCACGATACTGCCTTTGAATTCGATTTGACTTGAAAAAGCGGTAGGCGTACCGAAAGCGGGCGATGATGCTGTTCCTAAGATCGTACCGCTACGACTACTCACGGTGCACGCATAGTTCACGCCATTACTAAGGCCCGCCAATCTAATTGGACTACCGCTACCCGTCACGCTCACGGTTTTCCCAGCGCCTGAGCAGTGGGCTACATAAACGTTCGCACCATTATTTAGTGTTACTGCGGATGGCGTAAATTCGACAGAGAGCACGCCATCACCTTTGCCAAGCGCAACGATTTTGGGAATATCGGTTCGACTTAGCACTAAAGAGAAATCATCCTGCCCTATACTGACCAGAGACAAAGCTTGACTGGTATCGTCCTTGCCGATAGCAGCAATGACAGCCATAGACTTACTCACATTGTCATTTGCACTCAGATAGCTAATCCCTTGTTCTACCGACAAATAGCGCCCAACATTTATTTTATTGTTGAGCAGCGTATTCACCCAGGCATATTCAGGATCATTGGCGAAGGTGCGCGCCGAATTTAACATCACATTGATAATGCCAGCTTTTGTAAAATGCCCTGACGTGACTTCATTCGCCCAATAATTGACCTCACCATCGGTGGGTGCGGTTGTCCCCGTTCTGCCGAGGACGTTTTTATACACCACACGGATGAATTCTTGTGTGGTCATGGTGTCAGAGTAGCCGGTCAACTGAGGATACAACTTACCGGCTGCATAGAAACTTTCGGCAATACCGTCAAGACTCGCACCAGCCAATATCGTTTCCATCCAATATGCCAAACCATCTGCATCGGGACTACGATTAAAGAAGGCGATATACAGTTCGATCAGAGACTGCAAAGTGGCCTCGGGGATTTTTTGCGCGAGTTCACCGACTCGTAAATTGATACTCATATCGGCGAAATTGAGCGTCGTTGCATCGGTTAGTGTTTGACTACCAGAGTTACCGACCAAATCCTTCACGGTGATCTGATTACCGACTTTGTTCAGCGCGTAATTCACGCGAGGGCCGGAGAAATTAGCCGTGCTATTGTTTATCGCCAGCGGCGCTGGAGCCATTGGCGTATCGACAGTACTGGCGATGTCTTCTGTACCGCCACAGGCAAGTAATATAGGTATCGATGTAAGAAGACAAAACACGAGCTTGATGGAATTCTTTTTCATTCTTATTCCTTGTGAAAGATTGGTAGAACCCCGTGTACCGCAGTAATCTTGCTGGCATGCGGGATTAACAATATCAATCAATGTACAAGACAAATATGAAGAAAAAATGAAGATAACAAACACTTACAATTACTTACGAAATCCCGGACATAGCAACGTCCAATTCATATTTGCTACACAATGTTCGCGCAAGATAGATGCCATCTCTCCATGATATTTTGCTCTATGAAAACGCTGTTCCTTCAAGTTCTCTTGCTCAGTTTATTGCTAAGTCAGTATGCGATTGCTCATCTCATGCCTGCCCAGCAAGGAAGTATCAATATTCAAAAGTCATCTGCGTTCGTCGCGATTGCACTTCCCGTATCCGCACTAAGCTCCGGAGATCAAAACGCAGATGGCCTGCTCTCCCCTCAAGAAGCGACGCTCTTCCAAGCTGCGATCGCAAAACAAGTTGCAGAGAAAATTCAGTTATTCGATGGCGGTCAAACAGGCAAACTAGACTTCATTCAAATCAATGCAGAGAGCAATGCCGAACATGTTAATGAGACACCAAGCAATGTGACCGATGGCGCAAAATTTTTCTTAGTGCTAATGAAATTTTCTTTTCCATCAGATCCGCAAGCGCTCAGCATCAAAGCCGAGTTTTTTGGAAAACAAACTCAAGAACGGCAATTAAGCATCAAGGCCATCCGTGGTGCAGAAAATGAAGTCGTGATCTTGCGCCCTGATCAGACTCAGCATCGTTTTTTTCGCAGTGCCGGTGAAGTTGTCCTCGATTTTGTACAAACGGGCATCCACCATATCTTAAGCGGTTGGGATCATTTGGCCTTTCTCTTGACCATCATCGCAGTTGTAGCGAGTTGGCGCCACATGCTGTTGGTGACAGCGGCATTTACACTAGCCCACAGTGCCAGCTTTCTACTCGCGCTGGCTGGGGTAGTCCAGGTGCAGCCGCAATTGGTGGAGCCAACCATCGCTGCTAGTATCATTTTCATGGCAGCATTGAATCTCATGCAAAGACAAATTCATTCAAACCTGCGTCTATTCGCTGTGTTCTGTTGTGGACTGTTACATGGGCTAGGTTTTGCATCCAGTTTGAGTGACATGGGCATCACCAGCAATCATCGACTATGGAGTTTACTCGGTTTTAATCTCGGCATTGAACTTGGACAGCTGGTTTTCTTAGGCCTATGTTTCGGCCTATTTTGGCTGCTAAAACGTATTTGCAAATTCAACCCAGATTTTCTATTAGGCGCGTCTTCGACGCTATTTGAGCGCTGGCGGCGCATTTTCGGTCATTTTTTTCGTTCTTCGTTGAAAATAGCTAGCTATTTTCGCCTTATTCACGTAAAAACTGCCTCGAAAAGTGCATCCACCATCATCTCAAATCCTAATGTAAATTCTGGGTTAAAAAATTCCCGTACTCAGCAGTCCTTCTACTAATCGCATCATCATCGGGATCAATCAAAGCGACTTTAAAAAACGCAGGTGTCAACGCCCCTTTTGCTACCGATGGCAAAAAAGGCCTTGACCCTGGCGCTCCTACGCCCCCACCACGACGCGCAGAAGTTGACCGCAGACCCAGCCGCCATAGGTTCCTAAAGCATATCCCAACACCGCTAACAACACGCCGACCGGGGCAAGTGCAGGATGAAATGCGCTGGCAACAATCGGCGCACTCGCCGCTGCACCAATGTTTGCTTGACTGCCGACTGCCATGTAGAACACAGGGGCTTTGAGCCAAATCGCAACCAAGATCATCAAACCGCCATGGAAACTAATCCAGATCAAACCCAAAATAAATAATTCAGGATCCGAGAAGATCGATGCCAGATTCATTTGCATACCGATGGTCGCCACCAAGACATAAATCGCCACCGAACCAATTTTCGAAGCACCAGCACCTTCTAATTTTTTCGCACGCGTAAATGACAGTATCAAACCAAACGTCGTCGCCAACACCGTCACCCAAAAGAAATTCGCAGTCAAACTATAGCGTTCTAAGTGCGGTGCGTGCTCTTTAATAAATGGCACAATAAAACTCGTCATCCAATGCGCCAAGCCTGTTGCACCAAAACCAAGCGCGAGAATTTTGATGAAATCATCGGTCTTCGCGATTCGGGTATTTTCTAAACTAACCTTCTCTACACGTTCACGCAAATCTTCTAAAGCGCGCGTATCGGCACCGCGCATCGCATCAAGTTTGACACTGCGTGACGCCAAAAACAGCAAGAACGCCATCCAGATATTGCCGACGATCACATCGACCGCAACAAACTTACCAAACACATCCGCGCCCACCGCATACACTTCTTTCATCGCAGCTTGATTTGCACCGCCACCTATCCAACTACCTGCCGTGGTCGTCATCCCACGCCAAATCGCATTCTCACCAGCTGGATCTAATAAGCTAGGATCAAAGAATCCCATGATCATCAAAGCCAAGGGCGCACCCAAAATAACACCAACCGTTCCCGTCAAAAACAAAATGACTGCCTTAGGACCGAGTCGCAAAATTGCATTCAAATCACATGCCAAACACAAGACCACCAAGGCCAGCGGCAACAAATAATCGCGTGCCATCGGATACAGTTTAGAAGCGCCACCATCAATCACGCCAAAGGTATTGAGCAAACCCGGAATAAAATAGCAAAGCAATAAAGCAGGCACCACGGAATAGAATTTCTTCCAAAATCCGTATTGCGATTTTTCTGTGGCAAACACCACTCCCAACACCACCATCAATATCCCGAATACAACGGGATCTGCCGAAATCAACGCGGTATTGCCCGCCTCTGCACTTGTTGCACCTGCCATAAAGTCTCCTTAATTTTCCGAGCCTACTGATGTTTTTTGTGGACGGATTGTTGTATGCAATAAAAGAGGCAAAAAATCCTCGGCGTGATTCTACCTCACACTGATACCAGTATGCTTTACATGATGAAGTGCTTATTCTCAGTCAGATCAAGAACATGAGAGGAAATAGAAGAGCGCAGGTAAAATTATCCAAACCCGCACGACTTTCTTCAATTGATGTACGAAAATCGCTGCGATGACGAATCAAGAAGAACGATCGAACAAGCAATAGCGGGACTAAGTTTTACCTAGCTTACTAGCTTGTCGCCATCTGCTGCTGAAAGGTGATGACGATGAATTCCGCAGGGCGATTCAATCTAGTGACTAATGCGATCAATAATTTCAACAATACTTTTGTGTTTTGCTGAATTAGCAGCTAGTTTTTTTACTGATTTTGGAAATTCAACAATACCTCCCGGTTCTCCATTAAGAAGAATATTTTTTTCCATTTTTTTCATACACAAGCACAAATCCATTGCCACTACAGTCAACAAACTCGACCGAAAATCCCTCCAACTTTTATCTGTCATCATAGTTCAAATCAAAAATAATTAACCTCATAGTTGTTAGATTGAGCTGAATGGTCCAACACGTAGACTGCGCTGTAAAGCCCAGCTTCTTTTCCTTCCTTGTAATCACCATCGTTGGGCTTCGCTTTGCTCAGCACCAACCTACTTTATCTTCTCGCTATCTCGTAGGCTGGGCTGCAAAGCCCAGCTTCTTTTCGTTCCTTGCAATCACCATCGTTGGGCTTCGCTTTGCTCAACACCAACCTACTTTATCTTCTCGCTATCTCGTAGGCTGGGCTGCAAAGCCCAGCACTCACTCCGACAAAATTTCATGCTTCATCATGCCGCTACTCCCCCATATTTACACCAACACCCTCATCCAAATATCCCCAATCCACATCACACAAACCATTCTTGATATAAAGATGTATCGAGGAATGCGCCCAATCTGATGCCTTGCTGACGTAGCCGTGTTTGACCGGATTGAAATGAATATACGCAACATGGTTTTCTAAATCGGTATCGTCTCGAATTAAATGTTCCCAATAGCGTCGTTGCCAAATGCCGCGTTCGCGTTTCTTGGCTCGACTTTGTCCTATTGTTTCGTGCTTGGGTATAGCGCGAGAAAATCCTGCTTTGATTAATGACCAGCGCATCGGAAAATCAGCATCACCTTCTGGCAACTGCCAGATAGCGTGAAGGTGATCTGGTAAGACAACCATGGCGATAATGTCGAATGGATGGGCTTGGCGGACTGTTCGTACTACATCGCGTAGATGATAGATGTTTTCAGTTAACAGTTGGCTTTTTCGATCTGCCAGAGTCAGTGTAAAGAAATAGGTCGCGCCTGCATTATTGGATCTGCGATATTGCATTTTTTGGCTCCTATTTGTTCGTTGTGTGTTCTTCTGTTTGTTGTGATTGTTGGGCTTCGCTTTGCTCAGCGCCAACCTACGCTTTGTTGCTGAATCGTAGGCTGGGCTGACAAGCCCAGCGTCTGAGCATATCTAAATAAAGCTTTGAGCGTTTCGAAGTAACCCACGCGATCATATTTGCGACGATAAGATCAAATTCTATAGTTTAATTTTTTTCGCCGATAGAAAAATAGTAGGTATATTCGCCGGACATAATGACATTCGGCGCCTTAAATAGATAGCTATTCGATACTCGATCAATCGCCCACGTCAAGTCTCGCTCACTATTGAAGTGGCCGCCTCTAATCTCTAACCAGCGTTTTTTGGAATTATCATAATTGAGGTCACGAAAAATCTTTTGAATATCATCCGCTGAGATTTTTTCAAGAGCATAAGGCATGAATTTAAACTTTCAATTTTCAAAAAAATTCAAACAATAAGAGCAAAGTTAAAAACCAATTCAAACTATCATCGAGTTTATTGTTGGGCTTCGCGAGCTCAGCACCAACCTACCATGGTTTCCTGCTGGCTCGTAGGCTGGGCTGCAAAGCCCAGCATCTTCACCGCACATCTAACATCGTTGGGCTTCGCTTTGCTCAGCACCAACCTACGGGTGCTTCACTAGCTATGCGATAGTGACTAAACTCTTTCCTCCAGCCCCACGCACCACCATCACCTTCGTCGCAATCCTCTCCGTCATTTCCTGCACATGCGAGATCACGCCGACTTTTCTGCCCATGGCTTGTAGGCCATCTAGGGCGTCCATCGCTACGCGTAGGGTGTCGGCGTCTAGGCTGCCGAAACCTTCGTCTATGAAGAGGGATTCGACGCGTACGCGTTTGCTCGATAGTGAGGCTAGGCCTAGTGCTAGAGCTAGTGAGACTAGGAAGGATTCGCCGCCTGAGAGTGAGTGGACTGAGCGGGCTTCATCGCCCATGTCTTGGTCTATCACCATCAGCGCTAGGCTGTCGTTGATGCGTTGTAGGCGGTAGCGGCGGGCTAGTTCGTGTAGGTGGCGATTGGCATAGCCGATTAAGACATCGAGTGTGTATTGCTGGGCGTAGTTGCGGAATTTTTTGCCGTCGGCTGCACCGATTAATTGGTTTAGGGTTTCCCAGATTTTGCTTTTGGCTTCTTGGGTTTCTAGTTGTTTTAAGATGTCGGCGGCTTGCGTGCGGCGGGCTTGATCTTGGGCGATGGCAGTTTGCAATTGGCTGGCTTGCGCTTGTGCCTCGCTGCGTTGTTTTGTCAGGGTTTGTAGTGCTTGAGCTAGTTGCGTGCTGAGTGATGCTGTTACGTTTTCTTCTGCAATCGCATCGCTGTCTTGCTCACCATCTTCATCTACATTTTCACTCACATTCGCGTCTACGTTGTCATCTGCATTGTCATCTCTCTTTGACTCGTCTGGTGCCAAGATTGTTTGTACATTGGGGCGCTGTGCTTGGTGTTCTGCGCACAGGCGTTGGCGCTCTTGGTTTAGCGTTTGTGCTTGTTGGCTGGCGTTGGCGATGGCGAGTAAGGCATTGCGTTCGCTGGTGATCCACACAGCGTCGTAGCTTAGTAATTGACGTAGTTGGGCTTCTGGATTTTCTGCAGGATTTTCTTCACTCATTAGGCTTGCGCCGTTCTCTGCTAACCAGCTTGCTAACGCGGCTGCGGCGTTTGCTTGCAGGCTTTGTTCCGTGGCGAGACGCGCTGTCGCTTGTGCTAATGCTTCGGTGCAGCGACTGTGGGTTAGCACTGCGGCGTTGTGGTTTTGGGTGGCTAGATCGACAGCTTGTTTGGCGACGTTAACCGCTTGTGTGAATTGGGCTTCGATTTGTTTTAGGCTGAATTCTGTTCTTTGTGTTTGCGGTGTGGCGTGCTGAATTAGGCCGGCGAGCGTGCGCAATAAGGCGCTTCTTTCGCTTTGTTTTTGTTGTAGTGCTTGTGCGCTGGCGGCTAGGCTTTGTGTGCTGTTTTGTTGTTCTTGTTCTGCTTGTTGCAGGATAGCGCTGAGGTTATTCAACTCTAGAGTCAAACTGCTTGCGCGCTGGTTGCAGCCTTCACGTTGTTTGTTTTGTTTGAGCCATTCTTTGGCGTGTGCTGCGCATTGCTGGGTGAATTGCTCTGGCGAGTTTTGCCATTGCTCTTTCCAGTTACTTGCACCGTCGCCTAGGTCATGCAGTGCTGGTGTGAGTTCTTCTAAGTAGGTATTGAGTCTAGTTTGGCTTTGGGTGCATTGTTCTTGCGTGTGCGCTTGTTCCGCTTTGCTGCGCTCTACGGCATTGAGTGCGTTTTGTTGGGCATCTTTATTGGCGTTGTGCGTGCGCGTGGCTTGTTCGTAGTGGGCTTGTGCGCCGTCTTTGCTTTGTAATGCGGTGCGGTTGGCGTTTTCTAAAGCAGTGATATTCGCCAACGCTTGTTGTACTTGTGTGGTTTGTTCGACTATCCATGTGCTTAGTGCATTCTCAGCTTGCGATAGATCAGCGATCTCTTGCGCCAGCGGATGCGTTTGCCATGCGCTTTGTATTTGTGCGACCTGTGCTTGTTGTTGCGCCTCTTCTTGCTGGGCTTGTTGTAGCTGTGTTTGCAAGCTCGTAGCCAACGCCTCTTTGCTGCTGAATACTTGTTGCGACCCTTGAGTGCTTAGGCGGCATTGTTGTACCTGCGCTTGCAATTGATCGAGCATTGCATTCAACTGCGGTAAATGCGGCTGATCGCTACGGTATGGATGCTCGTGCGAACCACAGACTGGGCAAGCCTGATCCGGCGCTAAAGTGGAGCGTAGATCTTCGGCAGATTTTAGGAAAGCGCTTTCAGCAATTTTGAGCGAGCGTTCGGCTTGCTCTTGCGCTGCGATTAATGCCGGTAATTTGTCTTGTGCTTGTTTGGCTTCGCTCTTAGTTTGGGTGAGACTGCTTTGTAGCGTTTGAATTTGTTGCAGCGTTTTATGCAGGCGTGCTTTCTCGTCTTCACGGTTGTGCGCCAATTGTTCTAGGCTGTTTAAGTGTTCGCGCCGTTTTTCTAATGCTGGCTTCTGTTGCAGCTGGGCGTTTAATTTGGTGCTAGATTCCAGATACGCCGCTGCGCTTTGTTGGCGTACTTGTTCGGCTTTTTCTAATTGGGTTTGGCTTAGACTTAGTTGCTCGCTAAGGTCTGCGATTTGCGCTTGTTGTGTTTGCTGCTCTTTCGCATGTTGCGCGTGCTTTTGTGTGAGGTGCTGAAGCTCGTCTTGCGCTTGTTTGGCTTGGCGTAGCAAGACTTCCCATTTTGTCCAATCGTCTGCTAAAACTTGCAAAGCACTATGCTCGCTCAGCCATGTAGTGCAGGCTTGCAATTGGTTTTGGTTGGTGTTGATGTCGACTTGCTTTGCTTGCTGCTGTTCTTGCGTTTGGCTGCATTTTGCTTGCAACTTGGTGTGCGCTTCCTGCATCGCCTCGTGCGCGGGTTGCATGGTGACGATGGCGGCTTCTAGTGCTTTGGCGGCGTCGAATTGCGGTGCAGCTTGTACTTGGATTTGCTCGGCTTTTTGTAGCTGCTGCTTGGCGGTTTGCTGTTGTTGCTCTTGTTGTTGGCTATTGCTCTGCGCGTTTTGGAGCTGCGCCTGAGCGTTGATGATTTGTTGTTGACATTGATCTACGCTGGACTTTAGGCGATCGGTTTCCGTTAGTAATGGACGAGCGACTTGGACCTCTTCGATTTGCTGTAGCTGTGCTTGTCGTACTGCCGATTGCGCGCAAGCTTGCTGCGTTTGCTCGACTTGTTCTTGCGCGATCTGGCTATCGTGTTGCAGCTTTTGATCTTGTTCAAACCAACGCAGCGCTTGTTCTAGGGAGAGTTTGCGCTCTTCTAGTTTTTGTAATTGCGCTAGTGCGTTTTGTTGATCGCAGTCGAGCTGGGTGCGCTCTTCCTCTGATAGTGGCTTTTGATCGTCTAGGCGATCTAGTATGCGTTGCAGGTCTTGTTGCTCGCGCTTGGCGCGTTCGAAGGCGCGTTTGGATAATTCGCTATAGATCGCGCTGCCTGTGAGGGTTTCTAGTAATTCACCACGTTCATTGTCTTCGGCTTTTAAAAAACTAGAAAATTCATTTTGTGCGAGTAGGACGGCGCGAGTGAATTGTTCGAATTTGAGGCCTATGCGTTTTTCTATTTCTGCTTTGACTTCCGTTTTTTTGCCGCCTATGGGCGTTAGGTCTGGCAATTGATGCAGCGTCATGGCTGTTGGTTGCAAACCGCCCGTGGCTTTATTGCGTGAACGGCGCACGCTCCAACGCGCTCGATAGCTGACTTGATCGCAGCCGACGAAATCAACTTCGGCATAGCCTTCGCCCGTGCCGCGACGTAGCAGATTGCCCGTGTCTTGTTGCGAGATCAGTTCATTGCCATCGGGTAGTGTCTTGCTGCCGCCAGCTTTGATGAGGCGTGGCGTGTTTTCATACAGCGCCATGCACAACGCATCGAGCAAGGTGCTTTTGCCTGCACCTGTTGCGCCGCTGATGGCGAATAAGCCAGCTGACTTGAGCGGTTCTTGTTCAAAATCGACTTCGAATTCGCCAGCCAATGAGGCAAGATTTTTTCCACGTAGGGCTAAGATTCTCATGCTTGCACCTCGTCGCTGCTGTCGTTGGCTAGCATGAGCTCGGTGAAAGCACTGCGTAGTTCTGGTGGCGCTTCGTTTTGGTACTTGTTTTGGTACAGGCGCTGAAAGATATCTTCGGGTTGCAGGTTTTCTAGTTCGGTGAGTGTCACCGTTTCTGATTCGCTGATTTTTTTCGCTGCGAAGCTGGTTTCGATTTTGGCTAGGCGCAGCGCCTTGCCTTCAATCGCGTTTTCTATCGCTGCACGCAAGCCTGGTTCGGGGGCATCGAGTCTGACGCGTACTTCAAGATAGGGCTGGCGCTCTAGCGGCGTGTCGCTGGGCACATCCAATGCGGTTAATGCCACCAAGACTTGCGCTAGCGGTCCGGGCTGTTTGGGAATGCGTAGCAAGTCAACTGCGCGTGGTACGAAGATGGGTGTGATGTCGCCGACTTTGTCTTGATCCAAATCCACACGCAGCACTTGATGTTGATAATCAACTTCGGCAAAAGACATCGGCAATGGACTACCGCAATAACGCAGGTGTTCCTGCTTACCGACTTTTTGCGCCAGATGTAAATGGCCTAAAGCGGCATACGCGACATTCGCATCGAACATACTGGCCGACAAAGCTTCAGTACCGCCGATTACGATGCGGCGCTCTGATTCTTCGGAGATCTCGCCACCGACCATGTGGCAATGACCGAGCGCAATTATGGCTTGATTGGGTTGACGCAGAGTCAAAGCGTATTGCAAGCATTGTTGATACAAGAGCGTGATGCCTTGCATGTAGGGATCTTTGACCTCGCCTTCACATTTAGGCACGTCGCTAGGTCGCAAGAATGGTATCGCCAAACACCATGCTTTGATCTCACCTGCCGCATTTTTTAATGGCAGAACTAAGCGATCTAAATCGATACTGCCATCGGGCAGGCGTGGAACGAAGCCGATCACCGCGACTTCCATTTCTTCCAACAAAGGCGCAGGTGCTTCCAAGCGTCCAGGCGAATCATGATTGCCCGCGATGATGACGATATTCAAATGCGGTAGCTGTCGTTTAGCTTGCTGCAAGAATCGATAGAATTGTTTTTGCGCTTGCGCTGAAGGATTGGCGGTATCAAAGATGTCGCCCGAAATCAGCAAGGCCTCTGCCTCTTCCTTAACCAAGCAGTCAATCAGCCAATCTAAAAATGCTTGGTGTTCGTAGTTGCGATCAAAATTATGCAGGGTTTGGCCGAGGTGCCAGTCGGAGGTATGGATGAAGCGCATTGGTAGCAAACTGAGGATAAGAGAGAGCACTAATCTTACTTGGAAAAGACAAAATACAAAGAACTTTTGTGTACGCGTATGTCGCGATCTAGAAATAAAATGGAGCTAGATGGTCGTTCACTGTTTATTGACATCATACCGATTACTGCCGATTAGCTTATGATGCGCATCTAGGCGGCGCATCTTGCCAGCTTATGCCACATTAATCGATCACCAATTTCCGACTGACCGCCTACCCATCATGCCCACCATTAACCCAGACGAAGTCGAATTTTGCGCTGTGCGTGCGCAAGGTCCTGGCGGTCAGAATGTGAATAAAGTATCGAGCGCGGTGCACCTGCGTTTTGATATTGGCCGTTCATCTTTACCTGAACATATCAAAATAAACTTACTCGCGATGCGCGATCAACGCATTAGTAAAGAAGGCGTTTTCATCCTCAAGGCACAGCAATCGCGTAGTCAAGAACAGAATCGACTCGAAGGCATGCGGCGCTTACAAGAGATCGTTGACAAAGCCGCCATCGTACCTATCATCCGCAGAGCAACCCGACCCACTCGCAGTTCGCAGCGTAAACGCTTAGACAGTAAAAATAGTCATGGTCTACAAAAAGCCTTGCGCGGCAAAGTGATGGATATGTGAATGTGTGATTCCCACTAATGAATCAATGTTTGCCCAGTAAAGCGGCGCGTGTCACAGGGGATTGCAAACGATCCAACCACCATTGCAAAGCACGACCTTGCTGCGCTTTATTCGATTGTCGCCAAACATAAAAACTCTGCACTTGTTGTTGCGCACGTTCCACTTGCTTCTCAATCAAACGCCCCGTATCGATATAGGACTGCGCCACACAAGTTGGTAAAAATCCGACGCCGAGACCGCGCACTTGTGCGTCGAGTTTGGCCGACAAATCCGCCACCGTAAGCACATCTTGCCCAGTCAACAAACCGATGGACATACTGGCACCGCGTTGCACACTATCCGCTATCGCCACTGCCCTATGGGTACGAATCACTTGATCAGACAGTGGCTCCGCGACCTGTGCCAGCGGATGATGTGGCGCCACTGCAAAGGCAAAATACACACTTCCTAACAGCTCGCGCTGTAAACCACCTTTGGCATGGGCATCCATCACAGCTCCGATTGATAGATCTGCCTGCCCGGACATTAAAGCTTCCAAAGTACCGGATAAAGTCTCGGCGCGTAGTTTGAGTTTGGTTGGCGGATTGAGTTGAAAAAAATCCTCACACAACTCCATCACGGTACTACGATCAATGATGCTATCAATCGCAATCGTCAACTGCGGCTCCCAACCGGTTGCTACACGCTTGACGCGATTGGCAATTGCATCCACTTCCGCCAACAGATTTTGACCTTCACGCAATAATTCCGCACCAGCCTCCGTCAACTTTGCCTGACGCGAGCTACGATCAAATAGCAAGACATCGAGCGCATCTTCAATTTGCCTTACGCGATACGTCAGCGCACTAGGCACCATATCCAAGCTACGCGCGGCTGCGGCAAAGCTGCCAGTGTCTGCGATCACTTGCAGCATGGCGAGTGAAGCGGGGGTGAGAACGTCGCGGGGAGTATTCATGATGAGCAAATTTATTCAGGTGATGTGCATCATGCCACTGAATCGATAAACAAAAAAGCGCTGACCTCACACTATCTGAATTTGAACCTGAACCTCAACAAATCAAACAGCAACTCTTGAGATTCAGATTCTGGAAGACCTGTTCAAAACTACTAGGTCAAAGCAAACTTAAGCACCACGCCGCGCATCCACACTCCAGCCACCAGCACCAAATGCAGCCAATGCCATCAAGCCGCCAGCAACTGCAATATTTTTAAAGAACAGCAATTGCGTCACAAAAGCTTGATCAGCTGGCACTGCCCAATACGCATGAAAAATGAACGAAGCAACTAGCGTGAAGAAGGCTAAAGCAAGCGCGGCAAAACGTGTCACTAAGCCGATGATCAAAGCGACACCACCAGCGATTTCGAGTATTAGCGCAGCTGCGGCGGCTAGTGTTGGTGCGGGCAAACCGACTGAGGTGATATAGCCTACCGTGCCTTCAAAGCCTGTCAGTTTGGCGATACCTGCTGGTAAAAATAGCGCAGCGAGTAGTAATCGAGCGGCTAGTGCGAATGGGTTTTGTAATTGGGTAAACATGATGTATTCCTTTTTAATTGATAACGGTATTTCTTCATTGTTGTTTCTATTTTTTGTGCTTTTAATCTGGTCCGGCCTAGAAGAGCTGTTGCTCTAGTTAAGTTCAAGCAGCGAAATTCTAGGGCGTGTGCAAGCCGCGCCGCCAAACCATCACGCACCTGTGCAGCGCGGGTTTCACCCGCCCTACAAATTGACCTAAATATCTTGGACTAAGCCGCCAAATCAAACACCAAAACTTCGGCATCTTGACCATGACGCAGCGTCAGATGGCTTTCGTTTTCTATGCGTAAGGCATCGCCACTGCTTAAGCGCTGTCCATTCACTTCCAACTCACCACGGATCAAATGCACATAGGCTTTGCGAGCTGGAATGAGTGTTAGTTCGGCTTGTTCTTCGCCATCAAACAAACCGGCAAATAGCGCAGCATCGGCATTCATCGAGACGGAATCACCAGCGCCATCTGGCGAAGCGACTAATGCCAAGGCACCGCGTTTGCTAGCTGCTGGTATGGTTTTTTGTTCATAGCCAGGCTCGACGCCAAGCAATTTTGGCTGTATCCAAATCTGCAGAAAATGCGTGGTCTGCCCTTCTGCGTGATTGAATTCACTATGTCGCACACCAGTACCGGCGCTCATGCGTTGCACATCGCCTGGTGGGATCGCTTTTACATTGCCCATACTATCTTTGTGCGCTAACTCACCTGACAGCACGTAGCTGATGATTTCCATATCGCGATGACCATGCGTGCCAAAGCCAGTACCTGGGGCAATACGGTCTTCATTAATGACCAGCAAATTACCCCAGCCTGTGTGGTCAGGATCGTAGTAGTTGGCGAATGAAAATGTATGCTGGCTTTTCAACCAGCCGTGATCGGCATGTCCACGATCTTGAGATTTTCTTAATGTCAGCATTTTATTCTCCTGTTGAATGAAGCTACGCATCCTTGTTAGTGCCAATGGCGTGATGCGATGGAAGAGATTATGCGGCTATCGCTCGCAACTCAGGCGGAACCGTTTTGAAGACATCATTCAATTATTTTGAATGATGTTATGAGACCTCTGCACAACCGTAGCGAGCGGACGAAGTTTGGATCGAGAAGCGCACCTGTGCTAGGGCACAGCGAGCATCGCAGATTCAAAATTCGACCGCGCAGTAGCTTGTGCAGAGGTCTCGTTATTGGAAATTGAAAAATAGCTGCTCTCATGAAAACTAAGCCACCATGAGAAAACAAAACACGCAAGAAAGACCTCTGAGAGCTTGCCAGCATGAGCTTGGCCACGTGTATTAAGCCCGGAGAATCAATGAAACGGGAACCTTAGTAAGTTAGTTCATGATCACACTGATGCTAATTAGATCTTACGAAAACAAGTGCTAGTGAGCTTGTCCTCGCATCAAGGTAAACTGTCCTCCTTCGACTACTTGTCTAGTCAATCGAATTGCGTAAGCCCCAATAAAAAAACCGCCGAAGCGGTTTTTTTATTAGCTTAACTACGACTCTAATCGAATTAGAATTCGTAACGAGCTGTGAGACGAACAGAACGTGGTGCTTGGAAAGCAGATGGCTGTCCATAGTTAGGATTACGTTTGCCGATCGCAACCGTATCGCGACTGTAGTCGTTCTGTTCAACGACTTCTACCGGACGTTGGCTATTGAATAGATTGAAAACATCCATTGCCAATGTCAACTTACCATGACCAATTTTTGGCATGTAGGCCAATTGGAAGTCAACGTTTGCAAGCCATGGCGTTTCGCCAGCAGTTCCACGAGGTACCAGAACAGATTTGCCTGCACTATTCAAACAGTAGTAAGACGAAGCTGTTGTGTAGTTTTGGGCATCACTGTAGTCAGGACGATATGAAGGTACGAAACCGATACAGCTAGTTGGACGACCAGAAGTCACCATCGCATTGAAACCAGCACGTAAGGTATCGGTAATCGCATAATTACCAAATACTTTGAAAGTATGACGGCGATCATTCGACAAACGACCATCAGAACCATCTGTCAAGGAACCAAAGTCGAAATCTTGCGTAATACCAGCATCTTCTTGGTTAATGACAGAGTTTACATAACCTTCGGCAGTACCTGTGGTTTTCGATAATACATAAGAAGCACTCATACCCCACTTGCCATCATATGGACGATCCAATGTGAATTCCAATGAATTGTGCAAACGTGTGTACTTTGCCAAGCCTAAGTACTTTGCTGGTACAGTCGATTGAACCAGTTTTCCATCATTATTCACGTCGATCATCAAAGTAACGTCATTACCAGGATTGACCATCATGCAACCAGCCATCGTGCTTGAGTCAAATTTCGTGTAGCCCTTGTCTTTTGCCCAATTTTCAAAGCCAATATGCGAACAGTAGTCATCCATACCATCATTGATCCGACGGTGTATGCCTTTTACGCCAACAACCCATTCTTTCGTGATAGCACGTTGAAAACCAAGCATCACTTCGTCTTGGTTCATCGGCTTCAAGTTGATGTCAGCAATCGTTGCTGGATTTGGCAAAGAGCCATCACTTACAATTTGCGGCGTACCGATAGACGCAGTGAGTCCGATTGGTGCTTGAGTGACTGGATCTTTCGAAGTGTAACCATAAAATTGCTGAATGAAAGATTCGCCACGTGTAGCACGAATATTTGTATTCGATGCAACTGGGATAAAGTAGCGTCCCAAATTACCGTATATTTTGGTATCACCCGCACCAGTTAAGTCATAAGCAAAGCCTAAACGAGGAGCCAGCATACGATCTTTTTTGATAAAGCTAACACCATCAGCATTTTTATTATCAAAAGTTTCAGCGCGCAAACCACCTGACACGAATAAAGCCTTACTTACTTTCCAGTTATCTTCAACATAGAAAGCAGAATTGTTAACTTCGAAAGCACCTGAAGTTGAAGAACTTGTACGACCACGTACATAACCCTTACCAGGAGCAACGGCACCAGCTACGCCATTAACTGTACCAGTTGCATTACCATTGTAATAACGCCAGTAAACGCCACCTGTGTACGGTGTTGAGCCCGCTTGTGTTGATGTGAAGCGTTGGTTATCGACACCTCCGCGAATATTATGAGTGCCAATGTTGTATTCAATATCAAAACGATATGCCTTGCGCTCATCTTTATCGTCCGGTGCATTCGTATCACGAACGGAAGGACCTGGGAATGGACCAGTCCAGCAGCCAACTTCGTTTAACCCCTCATTCAGAACAACAGGACAGCTTAAGGATTTGCGTGAATCAGTCACTCGACCCAAAAGATGATCAACTTTACCAACCAATCCAGATACTGTCAGATTATCTGTGACGTAGGCCGTGTATTTACCAATCAACACATTGCCACCAGATTCAACGTTCCGAGTGATTCTATCACCAACATGACGCGTTACATAATTATATTGCGGATCTGCAACTAGTTCGCCTTTAGCATTTAGAATTTTTGGGTGATTATAAGAATAAAAATCAGACTCTTCTTTATTGGTGATCGCCGTCAATTCTAAACGGTGCATATCAGACGGCGTAAAATCCAATTTGATCATGCCGTTTGGCTTACCGCCTTTGGAGTTGCTACTATTGTCTTCACCGTAGCTATTTGCACTAAAGCGATCCGCAGTCACTAAACCGTAGACAAACAAGGTATCTTTAATGATCGGTCCACCAATGTAGGCATTTGCAGTAATGTCGTCGAAAGTTCTGCCATCATTGTAAATCGTATAGACAGAGACCGGTAAGTTAGTGTCAGGATCTATCTCACGATTCTTAACATTGTTACGTTTGCTTATGAGAGCATTTGGATTCCAATAGACTGAGGCACCGCCCTTCCATTGATTTGTACCACGCTTAGTAGACAAAGACACAATACCACCGAGTGAGCGACCATATTCCGCGCCATAGCCACCGGATTTAATTTGCTGGGAACCAATTGCATCAAACGGCAAGTTTGCGTAAGACAGGAAGTTACGAATATTTGTTACGTCAAAGCCATTGATGTAATAGCCATTTTCCGCTACCGATGCGCCACCAAAGGAAGGCAAATTACCGGCGCCTAAGTTAGGATCGCCCTTAGAAACGCCTGGAGCCAACATCGCAACAGCGTTAGGATCTTTAGCAACCGGCAACGCAGACATTTGTTCTGCAGTAAATACCGTACTTGTTTCTGTACTATTCAAGTCGATCATTACGCGACGACCAGAAACAACAACAGTTTGCGGCGCATCACTGGTCGTCATAACGACGCTTGTGCCTGAACCAATTGATACCGTGATTTCTTTTGTAATACCAGCTGATGTGATTTTATAAACGCCAGGCGGCATCTTGGAAACGTTGAAACTACCATTACTATCGACGGTTACGACACGGCTCGATCCATTTTCAGGACTAACGATAGTGACTTTTTCACCCGCCTTACCTTTACCATTGATAGAACCTTCAGCGCTTTGGCCATAAGCGACTGAGGATATTAATAAGCTCACAGCAATCGCAATTGCATTACGGGGGATACCCGCTGATTTAAATTTCATAATTTCTCCGGACAATTTTTTTGAAATATTGAGGATTTGGCAATTTAATTACCTTTTTTAATCGAGGCTTTCTGACTCTAGGTATCGATTAAACGGATTACTTTCAATCCATTTAATTCTAAAGAAACAACAAAAGAGCTTTAGTCAACCTTATTAAATAGCTTGAATCTACAAACCGAGCTTATGAAATCATTAAAGCAATACGTGTGTCAATTTGTAGTCAATTTTTTCGATGAAATACAACACGAAATTCTATAAGAGCATATCTAATTAGAATTATTGAGGCCAAAAGTAATTGTTTTTATCTTCAATGTTGGCGGATGAACACCGCATTCAGATAGCTCTGGCAAGCATACTTTACCAACCACGTAATTCTCAGAAAAAATGCCTTATTAACAAGCATATCAACTAGAGCGGCAATCGCATACTTTAAACTAGCCAAAAGACACCAGAAACTGGAAGTTAAATGACAGCGGCTATCGAAACCTATAAAGAGCTAAAGCACGAGATAGGATTATTTGAAAGCAGCGCGATTTAATTTTTAGGCGATAAATACCTAGACACATACCGACAACATGCAAAGACAGTCCACAAGACCGGATTATGTCAGTTGACTCCATCATGTTCGAACCCATTGATACCAAGCCAAATGGCATAGCAATCAGGAAGAAATAAGCTAGAAAAATAGCCTTAAAACCAAATAAAGACGATCCCTTGTGCGAAGATCGATCTTAGAACTATTGGTTAATTGAAATTTCGGTACAATATGAGCTTCTCAACGCTTGGGGGCTAAGCTAAATCGCAGCCCTCTCAAAATGGACATACTGATTATTCTTGGATTAATTCTGATCAATGGCTTGTTCGCCATGTCAGAAATCGCGATTGTTTCCTCAAAGCGGATTCGTCTGCAAAAACTCTCAGAGAATGGTAGCCGTGGCGCGCAAGCGGCTTTAGAACTTTCAGATAGCCCTAGCCGTTTTTTATCGACAATTCAAGTTGGTATTACCCTCATCGGCATTTTTAATGGTGCTTTTGGTGAAGCATCCTTGGTCGCACAACTTGCGCCTAAATTTGAACATCTACCAGTAATTGGTGAATACGCCCGCGAAATGGCATTGGGCATTGTGGTGGTTGGGATTACGTTTTCCTCCTTAATTTTGGGTGAACTCTTACCCAAACGAATTGCGATGCAATACCCAGAAACCGTTGCTTCCTTAATTGCTGCGCCTATGCAGTGGTTGTCTCGCATGATGGGACCTTTTGTCAAAATTTTGACAATCACTACCGAGGCACTTCTACGCTTAATGGGCTTGCATCAGGCGAAAAACAATGCTGTGACTGAAGAAGAAATTACCGGCATGCTGAAAGAAGGAACGGACGCCGGCTTGTTTGAAAAAACCGAACATGAAATCGTTTCACGCGCTCTGCGACTCGATGATCAAAGAGTCGCCGCCTTAATGACGCCGCGCATGGACATTGACTTTATTGATATTGAAGAATCGCTGGAACACAATTTAGCGCAAATTGCCGCTAGTCCTTATAGCCGTTTTCCCGTATGCAAAGGTGACTTGTCGAATGTCATCGGGATCATTCACGGTGGTCACCTCTTTGACCAAGCGATCAAAAAACAATCAATCCTCAATGTCGATATTGCAGCTGCCGTGACCCCACCACTGTTTATTCCTGAAAGCCTCAGTGCCATGCAATTGCTAGAGTCTTTTAAGAAAAATCGTGCAGAACTTGCTTTAGTCATTAATGAGTATGGCGAAATTGAAGGCATCGTTACCCTCAGTGATGTGTTGGGTGCCTTAGTCGGTGATGTGGTCGCCATCGATAACAATCAAGAAGTCGATTCTGTACAACGTGAAGATGGTTCTTGGTTGGTCGACGGTGGCATTTCCTTCGACCGTTTTCGCGAGATCATGAAAACCGATCTGCGTTTCCCCGAAGAGGAGTCTGGTTCCTTTCATACGCTTGCTGGATTCGTTCTGACGCATTTTGGTTATATCCCAAAATCGTCTGAATATTTTGAGTGGCAAGGTTTCCGCATTGAAGTCGTTGATCTCGATAAGAATCGCATTGATCGCTTGTTAATCTCAGAAGTCAACAAGTAGCAATAAACGGCTTTATACCCAGATTTCCGATTGGAATTGATGACGACATGCTGTTGTTGAATCAAACAACGCATCACTCATTAACTCTATTTTTATTTAAAACGTGAGCGCGCTAGACTTTTGCAGTCCACACTAATTTACCCTTACAAGGTTTTCAACTGAATCTCGGGCAAACTAGCAGAACGCGTATCCGTCGTGGGTGGATTATCCGCTGCGCGATAAGTAAACACCATAGAAAACTTCGTTTGGCTAGTTTGATTGCAGCCCGCTGCATGGAATAAATTACTGGAAAATAATAAGACATCACCTTGCTGCAAAGCTACCGCCTGCGCTTGTGCTAGTAAGGCTTGATTGCCCGCGACATCGGCGCGAAGAAATTGTGCGCTATCTAATTGCTCGGCGTCGATCTGCCATTGATGCGAGTTAGGTAAAACTAGCAGACATCCATTCTCGATCTTCTCATCACGCAAAGCTAACCAGACACTGATCAGCTCTGGTTTTTGAAAGTGCCAGTAACGACTATCTCTATGCCATCCAGTCAAACTAGAAAAACGCGCCTGCTTAGTCATGACGCAGTTATGATGAACCTGCGACATACACACCCCATCACCCAATAACTGCGTCAATACACTAGTCAATGCTGGCTGCGTCGCCCAATCCGCCAACAAACTCGAGCGTGCATAAGCTTGCAATAAGCGGCGTGCCGTTTGTCCACCCTCGGCATCACGCGAAATCGGTGCACCAGGATAACGGGTGTCAGCTTCATACTCGATCGGCAAGGTCACGGTGTCGAGCTGCTGCTGCACGAAGTCCAGCACTTGTTGGCAATATTCTGCGGTACTAAAAGCAGGTAACACCAAAAAACCTTGCTGCTGAAATTGAGTGATTTGCGCGGGAGTTAACATGGGCTTTGTGAAGTGAAACTCAAAACAGCATTATAGTGGTATTTGAAATCCTGTTTTATCGAATATCGTTGCACTTTCATCGAAAGAAACCGTCATAAAAAGTACGCAACAAGGCTTTACCCGTTAGAATTTCTTATCTTAGTTTTTCGATTGATAGAACATGCAAAATCGACGCCAGTTTTTAAAGAAGTCACTACTTCTGACCGCCACAGGTTTGTATATCGGCAGTCGTCCCTTACTCAGCATGGCGCAAGACGGCGACAGCAATGCCAAAGCTGGCAAACTCACACCGCCGCCAGATCTTTTTGATGCACAGGTTTTAGACATCGATTTTTGGCTCAAGCCGCGTACTCTAGATTTAATCCGCCCAGCTAGTGGCGAGCGAGTCAAACTTTTGTATTGGAAAGATGGTGATATGGTGGAATCGGCATATCAACAATTCTGTCATTTATTGCGCGATGTGAACGGCAAACGCAGTGCCCCTATCGATCCCAAATTATTGGAAATTTTATGGGCAACACAAGCCTTTATCGCGCGCTTTGGCATGACGAAACCACTCGAAGTTTTATCCGGTTACCGCACGCTAGAATCGAATCAAAGATTACGAGAAGAAGGGATTCCTGCGGCACGAAAATCTTTGCATTTAGAAGGACGCGCTGCTGATATTCGCATCGGCGATTTACACGAAGAAGTCTTAGGCGAATTGATACAAAGTTTCAAACAAGGCGGTGTAGGTTTTTATTTCCGCGCTAGCGCCAAGGGTGGTTGGATCCACACCGATACTGGTTTGCAAAGAGCTTGGAAAGGTTGATGCCCGCTGGGATAAAATTTTTGGCAGGTCGTACCCGCCTCACGATTTTCCTAAGCTAGTAGGCTTACTGATCGAGTCAGTCTCAACGTTTTTTGCGACTACGATCCGCTGACTCGCGCAAGATCGTGAAATTCCAATCGTGCTCATTGGTGGCACCATTGTGCTCTGTAATGATACGAAACATTTCTGGCTCAGATTTTAAACGCTGCCCCTTCGCTTCAAGCTTGACGGTCAAATCATTCCTATCGTACACATCAAGCTGCACTTCGGTGCCATCAATTGCCCCTTGCGAAAGCAATGAAGCAATGGTCTTTGACGTGTATTCGAGCATGTAAACCGGCATCGTAAAGGCACCCATAGCAGCTCCTTGAAGGAAGATCGTTAGCACGATCTGAAGCTTTTAATTCTACTCGCGCGAATCAAACTCAGGCAAACTATTTCCAAGCTAAAAAAGAAAAACGGGTGACAAAACCACAGAGTCTTGTCACCCGTCTAATTATTTACCTAAACGTTAAGCAAAGCTTACTTCGATGCTACCCAAGTCTTAATTCTTGTTTCGAGAACATCAAGTGGTAAAGCGCCAGCACCCAAAATCTCATCATGAAATTCCTTCAAACGGAATTTAGCACCTAAGGTCTTGCTAGCGTAATCACGTAACTCCAAGATCTTTAGCTGTCCGATCTTATAGCCTAAAGCCTGACCTGGCCAGACGATATAGCGGTCGGTCTCGCTTTGAATTTCGACTTCTTCTATACCAGAATGGTTACGGAAAAAATCGACGACTTGTTGCCTATCCCATTTTTTATAATGCAAACCAGTGTCCACTACTAAACGAATCGCTCGCAGCATCTCATCTTGTAAGTGACCATAGAAGCTATACGGATCCTGGAAGAAACCCAACTCTTGCCCTAAGCGCTCTGAATACAATGCCCAGCCTTCAACGTAGGCATTATTGCCTCCTTGTTGACGATACGCTGGCAAACCTTCCAGTTCCTGTGCTATCGCGATTTGCATATGATGACCGGGCACACCTTCGTGCAAGGCGGTCGTTTCTATTGAAAGTGTCATGCGATTCGCAAAGTCGCCAGTATTGACCATCACATGACCAGGCCGTGAACCATCTGCCGCACCCGGGTTATAGGAAGCGCCGGCAGCCTCTTTTTCACGGAATTCTTCCACTGCCATGATCTTCACTTTGGCTTTTGGTAAACGACCAAACAGTTCTGGAATTTTGGCGTACATCTGATCGGTGTACTTGCTATATAAGTCCAAAATTTCTTGGCGCGATTTTGGATGTAATGCTGGATTTTTTGCCATCGAGGCATTGAAGGATTTCAGATCAGCGTAGCCTAATTTTTTCGCGACTTCTAACATCTGTCCTTCGATACGTGCGACTTCGCGCAAGCCGATTTGATGAATGTCTTCTGGTGTTTTATTGGTCGTGGTTTGAGTTTTGACTTGCAACTTGTAGCGTGCTGCGCCATCAGGCAAAGACCATAAACCCACGTCTTTACGACCGTACGGTGCATAGTCGGTACGGACAAAGTTCGCGAAATTTTGATACGCCGGAATCACCTTGGTTTTGATCGCCGCCAACACAGCCGCTTTCAAACGCTGTTGATCAACTTCAGAAATTTCCGCAGGAAACTGTGCCACTGGTTTGGCAAATGGTGAAGTCTCCATGCTCATCGCGATAATGTCTTCACATTGACGCGCTATTTTTGGCAACAGAAATTGCGGCGGCATAAGTTTGTTTTTGACACCTTGGCGCATTTGCAAAATCGTTTGCTCAAACAGAGCTGGCAATTTATGTAGACGCGCTATGTAATCTTCGTAGTCTTTGACGTTAGCAAAACTGAGCATGGTGACCAACTCTGGTGTATCTAAATGCAAACCAGAATTTTGCAGCACTGGCATTTGCCAATTCTTAAAACGTGCGCCTTCTAATTCTTCTTGTAACTGACGCACCATTAAGTCTTTGTTCAGCTTTTGCTGCACATCAAATCCGGTGGTATCAATCGCTTTGAAGCGTTTCAAAAACTCACGGCTCTTTTTCAAATTGGCATCAATCGCGCCTTGTGAGAAATCACGCAATTGATCATTGAAACGCTTGTCACCCAACATCGACGCGTATTCTGGACTCGCGCGTAAACCATATTCCCACTGTTCCGCTAACAACTGATCAAGCGCTTTCAAACGGGTCTCTAAAGACGCGTTGGATTGGCTTGCGATAGATTGCTTAGCAGGTACCGCAGTGCTCGCAGCCAGCGTTGGCATGCTGAGCAGACCTAAACTAACTAACAATCCCGCTGCGGTCTTCATCATGAATTTACTCATCGTTTCTCCTATGTTTTTTCTTGTATGACTTGGTTATTGGAAGTCTTAAATTGATTTATAGTTGTCGCAATTGCTGCATGCAGGCGACATAATTCGCATTAATTTGCACCTGTTCACGATGACGCCCTGCTGTGACCACTTGTTGTCCACCGACATAGACATCGCGGATCAAATTATCATTACCCGTAAACACTACGCTGCTCAAGACGTCGGCTACACCTAGTCCTTGCAAATTCGGATGCTGATCATCAAAGACAATGAAGTCGGCGCGATAGTTAGTTTGTAATTGTCCTACTTTGCGACCAGAGGCTTGTGCACCACCTAGCAAACACTGCTGCCACAAGAAATCAGCGACGCGTCTTTGCCCTTTGGCGCTGGCGATATTGCGGCCTTGTGCTTTCAAACGCTGCCCATATTCCAGCCAACGAATTTCTTCCACCACACTTTGCGAAGCATGACTATCGGTACCGATACCAAATCGCCCTTGCGCGGCGATATAGTCAGGCAATTCAAAAAAGCCATCGCCGAGATTAGCCTCGGTCGAGGTACAAATTCCGGCGACAGATTGACTCGCCGCCATGCTCGCCACTTCCTGTTGATTCAAATGCGTTGCGTGGACTAGACACCAACGTTCATCGACTGCTTGCGTGTCAAATAAAAGCTCAACCGGACGCTTACCTGTCGCTGCGATACAAGCATGCACTTCGCGCATTTGTTCTGCGATATGAATATGAATCGGTCTTGCGCTTGGCAAGCCCGCCACCAATTCGCGAATTTGGTCTGTGCTGGCGGCACGTAAGGAATGCGGTGCCACACCCACTTCAACCTGCGCGTTTCTTTGTACTTCCAATGCTTGGATAATCTGCAGAATTTGATCAACGTTGGTACTAAAACGTCTTTGATCTTCGCGCAATGGTAATTGCTTAAAGTCCGCATAGCTATACAGCACCGGCAGCATGGTGATCCCCATGCCAGTCAGATTTGCGGCAGCTATCACTTGCTTTGATGTCTCGGCGATGTCAGCATAAAATTCACCATTGGGAGCACGATGTACGTAGTGGAATTCACATACAGACGTGTAACCATGACGCAAACATTCGGAATACAACTGCGCCGCAATTGCTTGCATTTGTTCGGGTGAAATTGCCAACGCATAGCGATACATCAAATCGCGCCAAGTCCAGAAACTATCCGGGCCTTCGCCCGCAATCTCTGTCATGCCGGCCATCGCTCTTTGAAAAGCGTGTGAATGCAAATTCGTCATACCGGGTGATACGAAGCCATGTTGAACTTCATACGCTGTCGCTACTGCATTCAGTTCTATTTGTGTGAAGTCGCCTTGGGCATTCCAGTGCAAACGAACATTACTAGTCCAGCCAGACGGTAATAAAGCATTTTTTGCGTAGATTGACTGTTGCGGTGTACTCATGATGACTTTCCTGTACTCTTTGCCTGTGCGTTCTGCTCTGCCCAGTGCAAACAAGCTTGCAGTAAATTTTTCAACAGCGGTTGGACTTGTTCTGCGAGATCTGGGCGGTAGCCAAAAGGCTGCGTTTCGTTCATATAAACGCACTGACTCATTTCCAATTGCACCGCATGAATATGTTG
The DNA here is from genome assembly GCA_043770645.1 of Undibacterium sp. Lineage (GTDB taxonomy): Bacteria > Pseudomonadota > Gammaproteobacteria > Burkholderiales > Burkholderiaceae_D > Undibacterium. The sequence goes on from JAYVHZ010000278.1 coordinate 34,125, forward strand.
GTTTGGCTGTCCATAATGACGGGTGATGTGTCCACCTTTAAAACGGCCATTGAAAACATGGGTGTAAGACGTCGCTCCTGTTTGCATGACATTTGCCAATGCATTTTGTAAGCCAATATCACAAGATTTTTGGTCTGCCGTACCGAAGTTTAAATCAGGCAAACGTCCAGAAAAAAAGCGTGGTACTTGTGAAGCGATCGAGTGCGCATCCCACAAAATCGCGATGCCGTGCACCTCGACTAACCGAGTTAACTCGGCTTGTAATTGTTGGTGGTAAGGCTGCCAGTAATCTTGGATACGGCTCTGTACTTCTTCCGCATCGGGACCGCTACCATTGCGATACAAGGCTTGTTTTGCGAAAGTATCGAGCGGACAAAGGCCGGTGGTATCTTGCCCAGGGTAGAGATTCTTATCATCCGAGGGTCGATTCAAATCAATCACGTAACGTGAATATCTGGCGTGAATACACGAAGCTCCCATTTCATCAAGCATGTTATAGAGCAAGGGCAAATGCCAATCGGTGTCAGCTTTGATTCCTGCCACTGGATTGAGTTGAGCGGCGATGTGGGCGGGGATTTCTGTTCCGACATGCGGCATAGAAATCAATAAAGGGATTTGTCCCTGTTTGAAATGAAAGGCGGCGGACATGATAGTTTCTTGGATGGTCGTATGGAATATCGATCAGACAAAGTCACGTGAAAACTTACTCGCTAACGACTTTGCAGTCCTGACTCTGAGCATTAACAAAGCTTGACTTAATTTGATCGACTAGTTGTTTTTCTTCGGCACTTAGATCTTGCAGACGATAATTGACTTTCGCAGCACTGACTGAGCGAGGCGCCAACTTGGCTTCTTTCAGTCCTTTCTTTGCGAGATTTGCCAAATGCGCTTTTGCCGCTTCGGGGGTTTTAAATACACCTAATGAGATACCCCAACGCAATGGGGTTTGATCTTGCACAACATAAAATTCTGTCACGCCTAATTTGCGAAGTTGCACAGCTTTTTTTTCTGCTGCATCTTTACTTCCCAACGAGGGCAAGTAAACCATATTTGTCGCGACTTCCTCCAATTCAGTGCGAGTCAGACGGGTTGCTAATGCCAATGATTTTACTTTTTCATCGAAACTTTTACCTTCAGCCAGAGTAAAACCGCTCAGTTCTACACAAGCCAATGCTGACTCAAGTTTCTTGGTATTTGCTTCGATCAAATCTTGCGCCGCATTGGCACTCATCAGCGTAATTTTATCGGGATTCTTTTCCAGCTTCATCCGCGATGGTTCGCGCTCATCAGTAGACCAATTACCAAGCAATCCAAAATTCAAGGCTAATAGAAGTCCATTGATGATCAAAAAAATCCAGAAGAAAAATCTCAGCATAATATGTTGCCACCATTAATGAAATGAAGATTGGGATGAACTTGCGGCTATCCATAAACCGGACAAAACCAGATTATCAAAATGATGCCAATGCATTTGATCAGATTGCTTCAGCTGCGGTAACAAATACGTAGCGGCACCACCTGATATGATGACTTGAATTGGCTCAGCACTTTTGTTTTCGACATGACGCGCCAAGGACTGCACGGCACATAAGATAGCGCCTAGTTGTGCATGTATACAACCGCTGGCAATCGCCTGATCAGTGTTGTCAGCAAACAAGCTTGGCAACTCAGCACCCGCTGTAATCTGAGGAAGCTGCGCAGTATTGTTTGCCAGCGAGCTTGCCATCAATTGCAGCCCAGGCAAAATCATACCGCCTAAAAATAGGCCTTCTGCTGTCACTGCATCCACCGTGGTAGCGGTACCGCAGGTCGCAACCACCAAGGGCAACTCGGGAAATTGCCGGTGCGCTGCAATCGCAGCAGCAAAGCGATCCGAACCTAGTTTACTGACATCACGATAACGATTGTGCAGGCCTGCGCATTGTGCTTGTGAGGTAAAACGCTCGATATGCAAATCAGGAAACTGGTCTTGTAATACGCGTTCCAACTCTTGCTGCACATTATTACCAGCGACATTCGATATCATGCAACGAGCTATAGCACACGGACTGATAGCTGCAAGCATTTGTGCATAATCTTGGTTCGAACTAGAACCAATCAGCTCCCAATCTGCAGGGAATTGAAGTGCAGCATCAAGCGCGACACATGCCCATTTCACGCGGGTATTACCTGCGTCTATCAATAACAACATGGGGCGCTTTTGAGCCATATTCTGCATTTGCTAAAACTCGATCATCGGGAAATACCCATTTTACGGCAAAGGCCGCAAAGAGACATCACCAGAATGAATCGCAATACGTCCAGATTCAGTTTGCAGTAACAAACAACCGTTATTATCCACACCAAGCGCAAGACCTTGTTGCAAAATCTTGTCATGATCGACAATCTTCACCATCTGCTGCGCGTAGGCATGCAGACGATTCCAACGCTCAACGAAAGCAGCAAAGCCCTGTAATGCAAACTCAGCCAAGGCCGCCTGCAAAGCCTGTAGCAATTCGGCCAGCAATGCGTTTCTGTCCATCCGTGCCAACCAAGGTGCATCGGCAACTTCCTGCCCTATACTTTGTTCTAACTCAACTGGCACGCTCAGATTTAAGCCTATACCGATGATTGCCCAAGTCATCGTTGAACTAAGCGACTGGGACTCCACCAAAATCCCTGCCAGTTTTTTTGACTCTTTCAAAATATCGTTAGGCCATTTCAACTTGACTGGTACATCTAGTTGAAGCAAGCGCTCAGCAATCGCGACACCAATCGCCAAAGGCAGGCCCGTAAGTGATTGTGCATTGGCGTTAAATGGCCACGCGAGTGAAAAGGTCAGCACGCCATCCGGCGTTGATAGCCAACTACGTCCGGCCCGTCCCTTACCCGCTGTTTGATGCCGCGCCAGCAAAAATGTCGGCGCGCTGAGCAACTTCGCTCTCTGCATCAAATCCGCGTTTGTGGAGCCTGTTTCATCCACCACTTCGATCGACATGGCGGGGTAGTCATTCGCTTGATTGAGTTGGTATAGAGCCAGTTCAATCGCACTCGCTTCTATGTGCATGTCATTACTCTTTCATTTCAAAAAATCTCGATCACCTTCCTACAAACAAAAACGGCACCGTAGAAACTCCACGGTGCCGCTTTCATTGTTCACTTAATTTGCTAGCAAACGCGCTTATAACTTAAGCTTCACCAGCATTCACATCCACCGCAGAAACTTCTGCTGCTGGCGTGAAGATTTCTTTCTCAGCTTGCAACATGGCTGCACGCTCGTCCGCTTCCCAAGTTTCTTTCAACTTGCGAGCGCGGTGATACGCCAAGCCGGTACCAGCTGGGATCAAACGACCCACGATGACGTTTTCTTTCAAGCCGCGCAGCGTATCTTTCTTGCCCATGATCGCTGCTTCGGTGAGAACACGTGTGGTCTCTTGGAAGGAAGCGGCAGAGATGAAGGAATCTGTCGACAAGGACGCTTTAGTAATACCGAGCAAAATATTTTCATACGTTGCTGGGATACCGCCACGTGCAACGACGCGGTCATTTTCGCCTAACAAATCAGAGCGCTCTACTTGCTCGCCCATGATGTAGTTCGCGTCACCTGGTTGAGTCACTACAACACGACGCAACATTTGACGGACGATCACTTCGATGTGTTTGTCATTGATCTTAACGCCTTGTAAGCGGTAAACGTCTTGAACTTCATCAACGATGTAGCGTGCCAAAGCTTCGATACCCAACAAGCGCAAGATGTCTTGTGGATCAGCTGGGCCGTCAACAATCATCTCACCTTTGTTCACAACTTGGCCGTCATGTACCAAGACTTGTTTATCTTTGGTAATCAAGAATTCATGCTTCTGACCATCCATGTCAGTGATTTCCAGACGTTGCTTACCTTTGGTTTCTTTACCAAACGCAACCGTACCTGTGACCTCCGCCAACATACCAGCATCTTTTGGTGAACGTGCTTCAAACAACTCAGCAACACGTGGCAGACCACCGGTAATATCACGGGTTTTTTGTGATTCAGTCGGGATACGCGCCAATACTTCACCAACGTGGACTTGCTGACCGTCTTTCACCGTAATCAAAGCGCCAACCTGGAAGCCGATTGTTACCGCATGCTCAGTGCCAGAAATTTTCACTTCTTCACCAGCTTCGTTCAACAATTTAACTTGTGGGCGCAAAGTTTTACCAGCCGCAGAACCACGACGTTTCGCATCGATTACCACCAGCGTGGACAAACCAGTGACATCATCAACCTGCTTAGCAACAGTCACGCCTTCTTCGACGTTTTCAAACTTAACCTGACCGGTGTATTCAGTAATGATAGGACGAGTCAATGGATCCCATGTCGCCAAATCCGTACCAGCTTTGATTGTCATACCGTCTTTAACGATCAAGGTCGCACCGTAAGGCACTTTATGACGTTCACGTTCACGGCCATGATCATCCGTGATCAAGACTTCACCAGAACGGGAAATCACGATCTGATCACCTTTACCGTTAGTGACATAACGCATCGTTGCTGTGAAACGAATCGTACCATTGGACTTCGCTTCAACAGAAGACGCGATCGCTGCACGAGAAGCCGCACCACCGATGTGGAAGGTACGCATCGTCAACTGAGTACCTGGTTCACCGATGGACTGCGCAGCGATAACACCGACTGCTTCACCAGCATTAACCATAGAGCCACGACCAAGATCACGGCCGTAGCACATCGCGCACAAGCCGTAGCGTGTGTCACATGTCAATGGTGTACGTACTTTGACTTCATCAATGCCCAAGGCTTCGATTTCTTCGACCATGACTTCATCGAGCAAAGTACCAGCAGCATACAAAGTTTCTTGTGTTTCTGGATTAACGATATCGTTCGCAGCAACGCGACCCAAGATCAAATCACGCAAAGGCACATTAACTTCACCGCCTTCAACAATCGCTTTCATGGAAGCGCCGTTGGCTGTGCCGCAGTCATCTTCGATCACAACCAGATCTTGCGTAACGTCGACCAAACGACGTGTCAGGTAACCAGAGTTCGCTGTCTTCAACGCCGTATCTGCCAGACCTTTACGCGCACCGTGAGTGGAAATAAAGTACTGGAGAACGTTCAAACCTTCACGGAAGTTCGCCGTAATCGGTGTTTCGATAATCGAACCATCCGGTTTCGCCATCAGACCACGCATACCAGCTAACTGACGAATCTGAGCTGCAGAACCACGCGCACCGGAGTCAGCCATCATGTAAATCGCGTTGAAGGATTCTTGCGTACCAACTGTACCATCGCGACGGGTAACCGCTTCAACTTTCAGTTGTTCCATCATCGCCTTACCGACTTCATCACCGGTCTTACCCCAAATATCAACAACCTTGTTGTAACGTTCGCCAGCAGTCACCAAACCGGATGCATATTGCTGTTCGATTTGTTTAACTTCGTGCTCAGCCGCTGCCAACAATGTGACTTTTTGTGGTGGTACCAACATGTCGTCGATACAGATAGAAATACCAGCACGAGTCGCCAAACGGAAACCAGACTGCATCAATTGATCAGCAAACACCACCGTCGCGCGCAAACCGCACTTACGGAAGGAGGTATCGATCAACTTAGAAATTTCTTTCTTCTTCAAAGGACGATTCAATACTGAGAATGGCAAGCCTTTTGGCAAGATCTCAGACAAGATCGCACGACCAACTGTAGTTTCGTAACGTTTAATCGTTTTAACGAATTCGCCAGTCTCTTTGTCTTTTGGATATTCAGTAATACGTACAGTAATACGTGTTGCCAATTCCACTTCTTTGTTGTCCCATGCACGAATCGCTTCAGAAACGTCTGGGAACATCATGCCTTCGCCTTTGCCGTTGATGGCTTCGCGTGATGCATAGTAGAGACCCAACACGATATCTTGAGAAGGCACAATAGATGGTTCGCCGTTTGATGGGAACAAAATATTGTTAGAAGCCAGCATCAATGTGCGTGCTTCCATTTGTGCTTCGATAGACAAAGGAACGTGAACCGCCATTTGGTCACCGTCAAAGTCGGCATTGAATGCCGCGCAGACCAGTGGATGCAATTGGATCGCTTTACCTTCAATCAGAACTGGCTCAAACGCTTGAATACCAAGGCGATGCAAAGTTGGCGCACGGTTCAACATGATCGGATGTTCACGAATCACTTCTTCCAAGATGTCCCAAACGACTGGTTCTTGAATCTCAACGAGTTTCTTCGCTGCTTTGATCGTTGTCGCTAATCCCATCAATTCCAATTTATTGAAAATGAATGGTTTGAACAATTCCAAAGCCATCAATTTTGGCAAACCGCATTGATGCAATTTCAACTGCGGACCAACCACGATAACCGACCGACCAGAGTAATCGACGCGCTTACCCAACAAGTTTTGACGGAAACGACCGCCTTTACCTTTGATCATCTCAGCGAGAGATTTCAATGGGCGCTTGTTCGCGCCAGTCATCGCTTTACCGCGACGACCATTGTCTAACAATGAATCGACCGCTTCTTGCAACATACGCTTTTCATTACGCGTAATGATTTCCGGAGCGCGCAATTCCATCAGGCGCTTCAAACGGTTATTACGGTTAATGACGCGACGATACAAATCGTTCAAATCGGAAGTCGCAAAACGACCACCATCCAATGGTACCAATGGACGCAATTCTGGCGGCAATACTGGCAACACTTCCATGATCATCCAGTCTGGTTTGATGCCAGAACGTTGGAATGCTTCCAAAACTTTTAAACGCTTGGAATATTTCTTGATCTTCGCTTCAGATTTGGATTCTTTGAGTTCAGTACGCAAAGTTTCTGCATCACGGTCGATATCAATCGAACGCAACAATTCACGGATACCTTCTGCACCCATGAACGCGGTGAATTCATCTCCATGCTCTTCGTACTTCGCTGCATAATCATCCTCAGACATGATCTGGCATTTTTTCAGCGGAGTCATGCCTGGATCAGTGACTACATAGGCTTCAAAATACAAGACGCGTTCGATATCACGCAAAGTCATGTCGAGTACCATACCCAAGCGGGATGGTAAGGACTTCAAGAACCAGATGTGTGCTGTTGGGGAAGCCAACTCGATATGGCCCATGCGTTCACGACGCACTTTTGCCAATGTCACTTCAACGCCGCACTTTTCGCAGATAACACCGCGATGCTTCAAACGCTTGTACTTACCGCACAGGCATTCGTAATCTTTGATTGGACCAAAAATTTTTGCGCAGAACAAGCCGTCGCGTTCTGGCTTGAAGGTACGATAGTTGATGGTTTCCGGCTTCTTGACTTCGCCGTAGGACCAAGAACGGATTTTTTCAGGGGAGGCGAGGCCAATTTTGATGGCATCGAATTGTTCGTTAGGCTGAACTTGCTTGAATAGATCGAGCAGTGCTTTCATGTATATCACTCCAGTGAAGAGTTGGAACGCTGTGCGCTGATGGTCGACTTTAAATGCCTTAGGTTTAACCCTGTTCGCATGAGCGGGAGAGCCAGGTCGATATCTGAATCGACGCAAGTTCCGCTGATACCGGGAACAAAACACACTAAAAATTCGGAGCCATCTGAATGACCAACGCCCGAAGTGAATTCGGGCGATAGTTTTAATACTAAATCTGTTACAAAATCAAAAAACACTCGCCGCAGAGGCGCAGATTACGCGGAGGGATTTTTTTGAATTTCTCAGCGCCCTCTGCGCCTCTGCGGTTAAGCTTTTCGTTTTTATTACTTTCTAAATCAATTACGTTCGAGGTCGATATCGATACCCAATGAACGGATCTCTTTAACAAGAACGTTGAAAGACTCTGGCATACCAGCATCGATCACGTGATCACCCTTAACGAGATTTTCGTACACTTTAGTACGGCCATTCACGTCGTCGGACTTCACAGTCAACATCTCTTGCAAGACATAAGACGCACCGTACGCTTCGAGTGCCCACACCTCCATCTCACCGAAACGCTGACCACCGAACTGCGCTTTACCGCCGAGTGGTTGTTGCGTGACGAGAGAGTAAGGACCAGTCGAACGTGCATGCATCTTGTCATCGACCAAATGGTGCAACTTCAACATGTGCATGTAACCGACAGTAACGTTACGCTCAAACGCTTCACCAGTACGACCATCATACAAAGTCACTTGATTCTTCGAAGGTGTCATACCGAGTTGTTTTGCGATATGGTCTGGGTAAGCCAAATCCAGCATGCGGCGAATTTCACTTTCATGCGCACCGTCAAACACTGGTGTCGCGAAAGGTACGCCTTTTTTCAAGTTGGAAGTCAATTCCAGGATTTCGCTATCTGACAAACCATCGATGTCTTCTGTCTTACCAGACTCGTTATAGATCTGCTTCAAGAAACCACGAATTTCTTCGATCTTCGCCTTGGCATTCAACATTTCACCAATACGCAAGCCCAAACCTTTAGCAGCCCAACCTAAGTGGACTTCCAAAACCTGACCCACGTTCATCCGTGATGGAACACCCAATGGGTTCAACACGATGTCAGCTGGTGTACCGTCAGCCATGTAAGGCATATCTTCAACCGGAACAATGCGTGAAACCACACCCTTGTTACCGTGACGACCCGCCATCTTGTCACCTGGTTGCAAACGACGTTTAACAGCTAAGTAAACCTTAACCATTTTTTGTACGCCTGGTGGCAACTCATCGCCTTGCGTCAATTTAGTACGCTTCTCTTCAAACGCCAGATCAAACTGGTGACGTTTTTCAGCGATAGAATCTTTAATCGCTTCGATAGAGCGTGCTGCATCTTCATCCGCAGGACGAATGTCAAACCAGTGGTACTTATCAACTTCTGCGAAGTATTCCTTCGTGATCGTTGCGCCTTTAGCCAATTTATTTGGGCCACCGTTAGCAACTTTACCGATCAACATACGTTGCAAACGTTCGAAGGCATCGCCTTCAACAATACGCAACTGATCGTTCAAATCGAGGCGATAGCGCTTCAATTCGTCATCGATAATTTGCTGTGCACGTTTGTCGCGTTGGATGCCTTCACGTGTAAAGACTTGAACGTCGATTACCGTACCAACCATGCCTGAAGGCACGCGCAGAGATGTATCTTTAACGTCAGATGCTTTTTCACCGAAGATTGCACGCAAGAGTTTTTCTTCTGGCGTCAATTGCGTTTCGCCTTTTGGCGTCACTTTACCGACCAGCGTATCACCAGCAGTCACTTCCGCACCGATGTACACAATACCGGATTCATCCAGACGCGCTAATTGATTTTCAGCGAGGTTAGAGATATCACGTGTGATTTCTTCCGCACCCAACTTCGTATCACGAGCAACAGCAGACAACTCTTCGATATGAATCGATGTGTAGCGATCATCAGCAACAACTTTTTCAGAGATCAAAATCGAATCTTCGAAGTTGTAACCATTCCATGGCATAAACGCGATCAACATATTTTGACCGAGCGCCAATTCACCCAAATCGGTGGAAGCGCCGTCAGCCAACACGTCACCCTTAGCAACGATGTCGCCAACTTTAACGATAGGACGTTGATTGATGTTCGTGTTTTGATTAGAACGTGTGTACTTGATCAAGTTGTAGATATCCACACCGACTTCACCAGCCTGTGCTTCAGCGTCATTGACACGAATAACGATACGACCCGCATCGATATAATCAACTTTACCGCCGCGCAATGCTTGTACGGTTGTACCGGAGTCGACCGCCACTGTGCGTTCGATACCTGTACCAACCAAAGCTTTTTCTGGACGCAAGCAAGGAACTGCTTGACGTTGCATGTTGGCACCCATCAAGGCACGGTTTGCATCATCGTGCTCAAGGAACGGAATCAAAGATGCCGCAACGGAAACAACCTGGCCTGTAGCAACGTCCATATATTGAACGCGCTCTGGGGATACCAGAATTGTTTCACCGGCTTGACGCGAGGATACTAATTCATCGCTCAACATACCTGCAGTATCAATCGTCGCATTCGCCTGAGCGATGATGTAACGACCTTCTTCAATCGCTGACAAGTAATCAATCTGCGTCGTGATTTTACCGTCGATCACTTTACGGTATGGTGTCTCTAGGAAACCATATTCATTCAAGCGCGCATACAGAGCCAATGAGTTGATCAAACCAATGTTTGGTCCCTCTGGCGTTTCAATCGGGCATACGCGTCCGTAATGCGTTGGATGAACGTCACGGACTTCAAAGCCCGCACGTTCACGTGTCAAACCACCAGGTCCCAATGCAGAAATACGACGCTTGTGCGTGATCTCTGACAAGGGATTAGTTTGATCCATAAACTGAGACAATTGTGAAGAACCAAAGAACTCACGAATCGCTGCAGAAATAGGCTTGGAGTTAATCAAGTCATGTGGCATCAAATTATCTGCCTCTGCCTGACCCAAACGTTCTTTGACTGCACGTTCAACACGTACCAAACCAGCACGGAATTGGTTCTCAGCCAATTCACCTACGCAACGCACACGACGATTACCTAAGTGATCGATATCATCGACCTCGCCGCGACCATTGCGCAACTCAACCAAGATCTTAATCACAGCCAAGACGTCGTCATCTGACAAAGTCATTGCGCCAGTCAATTCATCACGGCCAATGCGGCGGTTGAATTTCATACGGCCGACTGCTGACAAATCGTAACGATCTTCGTTGTAGAACAAGCCGTTAAACAAAGCCTCAACAGAGTCTTCAGTTGGAGGTTCGCCAGGACGCATCATGCGATAGATCGCTACACGCGCTGCCATTTGGTCAGCTGTGTCATCTGCACGCAGAGTTTGAGAAATGTACGCACCTTGATCGAGATCATTCGTGTACAAAGTCTGAATATCAGTGATCTTTGCATCGCGCAATTTTGCCAACAATTCTTCTGTCAACTCATCGTTCGCGTTCGCAACAACTTCGCCTGTATCTGCATCAATGATATTTTTCGCCAACACGCGACCGAGCAAATAGTCTTCTGGTACGGAAATCATCTTGATACCAGCAGACTCAATTTCACGCACATGCTTAGAATTGATACGTTTGTCTTTAGCAACAATCAATTTCCCAGCTTTGTCAGAGATATCAAAACGCGCAACTTCACCACGCAAGCGTTCTGCAACGAATTCCATTTCTGCGCCATCGCTGTGCAAGCCGAAATTATCAAAAACAAAGAAATTCGCGAGAATCTGCTCGTTGCTCATGCCAATCGCACGCAACAAAATAGTGACAGGCATCTTACGACGACGATCAATACGGAAGAACAGAATATCTTTTGGATCGAATTCAAAATCGAGCCATGAACCACGGTAAGGAATAATCCGTGCTGAGAACAGCAACTTACCGGAAGAATGCGTCTTGCCGCGATCATGCTCAAAGAACACGCCGGGCGAACGATGCAACTGGGACACAATAACGCGCTCGGTACCATTGATCACGAAAGAACCCGTGTTGGTCATGAGCGGCAATTCACCCATGTACACTTCTTGCTCTTTCATTTCTTTGACGACTGGTTTGGTTGGCGATTCTTTATCAAGAATTACCAACCGCACTTTTGCACGCAAAGGAGAGGCAAATGTCAAACCGCGCAGTTGACATTCCTTGACGTCGAAGGCTGGATCGCCTAAAACGTAGGATAGAAATTCTAAACGAGCGAACCCATTGTGCGACACGATCGGAAATATCGATGTGAAGGCCGATTGAAGACCCTCATTTTTACGCACAGACGCAACTTTGTCTTGCTGTAAAAAACTATGATATGACTCGAGCTGGGTCGCCAGCAGGAACGGAACGTGGTGGACGTTAGCGCGTTTCGCAAAAGATTTGCGAATGCGCTTCTTCTCAGTAAATGAGTAGTGCATGGACACTCCGTGAGTGGCAAGGAAGGATGGAGAATTCAGATTTCAAAACTTTTTTTCCAGGTAAGTGACACTACAAGAAAAACCATCAAGAAACCTCAAGTCTCAGCCCTCACCTTATGAGATTCGGCTTAGGAAATTTCAACAAATTTATAAATTACAAACATTTCGGCCGCGAGAACGACAGAGAAGCCAAAGAGGAACCTTCTCTTGCAAGAAGATTCCTTCCTTTGACTTAGGCAAACTCGAAAGTCTGCCAGTATAACATGGAATTACTTGATGTCTGCTTTCGCACCAGCTTCTTCCAATTTCTTCTTAGCAGCTTCAGCATCCGCTTTAGAAACAGCTTCTTTAACTGTTTTTGGCGCGCCATCAACTACATCTTTAGCTTCTTTCAAGCCCAGACCTGTCAATTCACGAACTGCTTTAATGACGCCAACTTTGTTTGCGCCAACTTCAGACAGGATTACGTTGAATTCTGTTTGCTCTTCAACTGCAGCAGCTGGACCAGCAGCTGGGCCAGCTGACATTGCAGCAGCGGAAACGCCAAATTTTTCTTCGAATGCTTTGACCAAGTCGTTCAAGTCCATTACAGACATCGCGCCTACGGCTTCCAGGATATCGTCTTTGCTAATTGCCATTTGAAACTCCAATATTTAAATTACTATGATTCGGTATTTGACGAAAAATCTTACTCAGCCGCTACTTCAGCTACTTCAGCAACATCTGCTGCTGGCGCTGACGGTGATTCAGATTCTTGCTTTGCTGCGAGTGCTGCCAATGCACGTGCGAATGCTGATACAGGAGCCTGCATCATACCCAACACTTGCGCCAACAATACTTCACGAGCAGGAATGCTTGCCAACGCGATAACACCAGCTTTATCCAAAGATTTACCAGCGTAGTTACCAGCTTTAACGACTAACTTGTCATTGCTTTTTGCAAAGTCTTGAATGACTTTAGCAGCAGCAACAGCATCTTCCGAGATCGCATAGATCAACGGACCTGTCATTTCGTTAGCGAGGCTTGCAAATGCAGTTCCCTCAACAGCGCGACGGGCGAGTGTGTTTTTCAACACGCGCATGTATACGCCTTGAGCACGTGCGCTAGCACGCAATTGCGTCAAATGACCGACCTGTATGCCACGGTATTCGGCTACGACGATAGTCTGTGCATTTGCTACTTTTGCAGAGACTTCAGCGACAACAGCCTTTTTGTCATTCAGATTGAGACTCACGGTCAACCTCCTTAAATGATATTCAGTCGATACACCACAATGATGCACTTCCCTCATATCGTTTCGAACACGGCGTCCGAAGTTAGGAGCTTCACTGGATTACCAGTAGTCACTACAAAACTTACTCGGGTACACCATCTGCGTTGGGCATTAAGAATCACTTCTCAACAATTAACTTTTCAAACGAATTTAAAAAGCCCAACGGTCTTTGACTCTCTGTGTGCCACTACCCACCGAAGTCGGCAATAACAAACAGCCCAAAGATGCGCCATTCACCTCGAAGATGAATGGACTTAATTCTCATTACAACTTTTAACTATTATGCAGACAAGTTGATGTGGTCAACGCGCACACCTGCACCCATCGTGGATGAGATGGAGATTTTACGCAGATAAACACCTTTGCTTGTTGCTGGCTTAGCTTTGTTCAATGCTTCGATCAAGGCCAACAAGTTCGATTTCAAATCGCCATCAGCGAAAGATTTACGACCGATTGTTGAGTGGATAATACCTGCCTTGTCAGTACGGTATTGAACTTGACCAGCTTTAGCATTTTTAACTGCTGTTGCAACGTCAGGAGTTACAGTACCAACTTTCGGGTTTGGCATCAAACCACGAGGACCCAAAACTTGACCCAAAGTACCAACGATACGCATTGTGTCTGGAGATGCGATCACGATATCAAATGGCATGTCGCCCGCTTTGATACGCTCAGCCAAATCTTCCATACCAACGATATCAGCACCAGCAGCTTTAGCTTCTTCAGCTTTAGCGCCTTGTGCGAAAACCGCTACGCGTACTGTCTTACCTGTACCGGCTGGCAATACAACCGCGCCACGGACAACTTGGTCAGATTTCTTAGGATCAACACCCAGCTGAACAGAAACGTCGATAGACTCGTTGAATTTTGCAGTTGCGCATTCTTTGATCAACGCGATGGCGTTATCGAATGGGTAAACTTTCAAACGATCAACTTTAGTTTTCAGCAATTTTGCTTTTTTAG